>NZ_CP071408.1 GCF_022647325.1 Pantoea deleyi | reverse complement strand
CTGGCCGTGTTGTCATGACATTTATCAAAAGTCCGATTCCGGAATGACCACCAGTCATAAAGGTATGTATCCGGTAACGCTAAGCACAATGCTGTACTAAAAGCAGTCATCCGGATATGAGCGTCCTGGGCAAGCACGTCAAAAAAGCCCCAGAAATGGTTTGAATGAGAATCACCAATCAGAAGCGCTGTTTTCTGACCTTTAAGATCTCCGAACACGCATCTGTCCGCATTTTGAGAGCCATCCAGGCAGTCCGGCCGGTGACCGGCCTGGGCTAATCCGGAACTGACATTGTGAGCAACCCGGTCATATTCAGCACCAAATCGGCCAGGCATGCCGTCATGGTTCTCAGCATATTTAAATGCAGCGCTGAAGATAACGATTGGAACGATGATCAACAGAGGAATTGTATATTTGAGAGGCCAGCGCAACCCTCTGCATGGCTGTTCAACGAGATAATAGCTAATAACCGATAGCAAAACTGTTAATGTCAGGCATAAAAGTAGTGTTGATCCAGCTATGTCGTAACCTAGGTATCGAGCTATGGCCAGAACGGGCCAGTGCCAGAGATATAGCGAATAAGATATCCTGCCTGTGAAAGCAACTGGTGACAGTCCGAGTAACTTTGATGCGACACTGTTCCCAAACGTACCGGTGAACATGATTAAAGCCGAAGCAGTGACGACCAGCAATGCATAGACATTAGGGTAGAAACTAATGACGTCAGGTTGAATCGAGATATAAAGCAAAACGACAAGCGATAAAATGCTTAATCCGTTAGAAATAAATAAAGAGATTGATTTAACGTAGCGGGTAAGAAAAAATGCAGCTCCGCCCACCATGAATTCAAATATGCGGGTAAGCAGAGAGTAATAAGCATAATCTGCCTCTTTACTGGACAAAATCAGCGCTATTGCAGCTGCCAGTGGTGTCAGGATAAACCATACAGCAGCAAATACTTTTGTCTGATTAGGACTTTCCCTCTGAATCGACTTCAGACGTAAGGCTGCGCCTGTCAGTAAGATTCCTAATGGAAGAAAAAGATACCATTGCCATTCAATTGCCAGGGACCATGTGTGGAGCAAAGGAAACAGGTCTGCAGCGGGCGAGGCATAGGCCGCACTCTGGCGTGCAAAGAACTGATTTGATAGCAATAAAGCGTTATATTTACCACTATGCAGATATGCCAGAAAGTCATCAGGAAGGTAGAAACAGAATGTTGCTACCAGCGTCGCCAGCGACATAGCAATAAATGCTGGCTGGATACGCCAGAGCCGATGCACAAAAAAATTCGCCAGGCTAAAGTTGTTTTTTTTCTTTTTGCCTAACGATAATTCCGGTAATCAGAAAACCGGAAATTGCAAAAAAGATATCGACCCCTATAAAACCGGAAGGAATCTGGTTAATACCGGCATGAAAAAGTATGACAAGAACGACAGCTAATGCTCTGAGCCCATCAATGTCTTTGCGATAACTATCTATAAAATTTTTATTTTGCATAAAGCAGGCTATGTAAGGAAATTGAAAGGGTATAGTATATTATTTGTGATGATAAAATAGAAGAAAAAATTATAGATTTTTAATTGTTTGTTTTCGAAATGGATTTATTAAAATACTTGAGGATAACTGTATGGCGATTTTATATTCAATTATATTTTTTTACTGGCCTTTATTTAATATTAAAGAATGTTAAGGGGTGATTGGGGTCTTGGTTAGTGAAAATAACATTCCACGGCGAGGTTTTTGTAACTTCTGTGCGGTCTAAATGTATATCCTTCCCCCGGGTTTTGTAAGCGGAAGATAACATGTCTCGTTTCATTTTATACCTTATTGAAAATTGATTTGTGGTAAGTTTCGGAAAATGATTCCTTACTTTGTGAGTTTTCATTAGTATCGTATTTCAATCAAGAGAAAATAAACTTACAGGGAGAAATATCTGTTTATGGCTGGAATCGTTCGACCTTTTTTCAAAACGGTGCTGCTCGCAGCCGCTGGAATTTTCATTTATCTGAGCTGGATGACTGCACTGTCACACGGAGATCAGCTCGGATTTGAACTGAACCTCATTCTTTACAGCCAGACTCTTCAGCACTTGGCCGGACTGGCAACGCTTCTGATCCTTGCCATTCCCTACTGCATCTGGGTAAGGCCGTTGCCGGCAGGCAGGCTTCAGGTAAAACAGACTGCATTATTTACGCTGGGAATGCTGGCGATCTATCTCACCTGTTTTCTGGCTGAAAAGGTCATGAACGTACCGGGTGAAGCTTGGGTGAAAATGATGCTGTCCCTGCCGGCGCTGCCTCTGAGCGCTTTTGTATTTACCGTGATCCTGCTGGCACCGCTCTCAGAAGAAATCGTGTTCCGGGGCGTACTGCTCAATATTTTCATCACCCGCAATCCCTGGACGGGCTATGTCGGTGCCGTACTCATTTCCGCCGTGTTCGCAATGATGCACACCCAGTATCATCATCTGACAACCTACCTTGAGCTGTTCGGGGTTGCCCTGCTGCTGAATCTGGCTCGCCTGCGCAGTGGCGGCCTGCTGCTACCCGTGCTGCTCCACGCTGAGGCTTCAGTCATAGCCCTGTTGCTTAACCTCTGACGATCGTTGCCGGCTTCAGTTGCCCAAGACTGACGGTTATTAAACAAAGGGATATGTATGAAAAAGATGCTGATCGCACTAATGTTTCTGGCTCCGGTGGCTGTCCAAGCTGATGAGGATGTTCACAGCCTGGAGGCCATCAAAAAGACCGCAACCGAATATCTGGAGATCGACAACACGATCGAGGGACGAACCGCTGCGGTTATCCATACTGTGACTGTGGACACTGCCGCGCATGAGGTCAGATTCAGCTTCACACGCTTTACCAAGTTCAACAACTATGCGACGTGTGAAAGCGTTAAGGGGCATCTGACCTATGAGTTCTTGAAGGTAGATGAGGCGGATAAGATGCTCGTTAAAGAGATTGAGCAGCAATCCAGTGCGTGCGAGTTCAGGCAGGTGCCACCGCAATGACGTGAAGCAGCTGAGCCAGCGTGTAAAGCTGGCGTGCTGCCTCACACGGATCAGACAGGCAGTATGGCGCCCCGGTGCGCCGTCATTATGAAAGGTATGGTGTGTTGAGGCGTGCTTACCGGCATCCCCAGGTCAATCTGAGAATGCCGCAGGATAAAAAAGAGCTGATGATACAGCGGGCAGCAGAGAATGCCGCTCACTGAATCAGGAGATAAACAGCGCGATTGACGCATGGCTGCAGCAGCATGAAGTTGCCAGCACGCTGACGAAGGAAGAGCGCATAACGTGCATTGAAGAACGTCTTGCGCGGCTGGAGCAGGCAGGCGTTCAGCCGGAATAAACGTTGTCTGAAAAACCCGACCGAAGAGGATTCTGGTATGAAAAACCGTGATCAAGCTACCCTCCCGCAAAGTATCGCGCATCCTGAAGCGCAGGACACGTCTGAACCGGGACAGGACAACGAAAGAAATCAGGGCACGCAGCTGCAGACGCAGAAGGCAGATGCAGAGGCTCTGAAAGCCTACCTGAAATACCGGGCGGAAAATCCGGAGAAACACGTAGTGATTGACGAGATGCCGCGCAGGCCGTTAAACATCGACATGCACGAGTATTCAAAGAAATAAGCACTGCTGCCTGAAGAGTAAAAGGCCGCCTGACAGGCGGTTTTTTTTTATCACAGGCTTCAGCTCAGTGCCGGCAGGAGAATCGGCCGCGAGGCTCAACCGGCTTTCAGTGCGTCAGCGCACATCATGCTGTCGATCAGCGCACCCGCACAGGCAATATTCAGGCACGTCATGTTTGATTTCAGGGCCGTCATCATCGCCGCACTGCTTCTTTTCACCCAGGGCTCAAGCGGACCGCGATAGCCCTTTGAGGTAACGATTGTCAGCTGGCCGGCATCACGCAGGGCCGGTATGCCGGCCAGAATATCCCGCTCAGCGGCGCTGGCATACACGGGCGAACCGGCAATAACAAAGCGGTCATTCGGGCAGGACTGCATCAGCTGTGCCAGCGAGGCGCAGCGTCCCGGAACTGGCGGCCGTGTAGTCAGCCCCGCCCAGATCACAGCCGGCGCAAATGGCATGGCGTGAAAGGTGGCCTCATACGTCACCGCCGGATCGGAGTGATGGCGCAGGCCCAGACCTGCCGACATGGCCCATAACTCAGTGCCGTGCCAGCGCGATGCGATGCTGCGGGCGCGCAGCCATGATGCGCCCCGGTAAAGCTCACCCGCGGCACGCACGTTTGAAGGTTCGCTCATGGCTTGGTTAATCAGGCGGTGCCAGCGTTCCAGCGCGGCATCAGGCGTGGCGGCTGCCGGGGGAAATACCCTGTCAGCCACCCTGCCGGCCTTTCGCAGCGTGCAGATTGTGATGAGGTGAAGACGCTGGCTTCTTATACTAGCTGCTTGTCATTTTTGCCGTGACCGCATTTTTTTACTTCATCTTTAAGGACAGCCAGACGTCACGCATAGAGAAAGCACAACGCCGTTCTGCTGCAGGGCGCAGGCGTTAAGTTGCCCCCGGTTAAGGCTGTTATATGTTCGCAACTCCAGAAGTCTGAAGCCTTCCTGTAAAACTCTATTGCGCGCAATTAGTGTATTTCATGTGTAATACATTTGTATTTTATTTCTCTTGACCTCTTAGGCGAAACCAAGGATAGTAGTACTACAAATGTATTACTTTAGAATTACACTTAGGAGGTCACAGATGGCTGGGAATGGGAGTGAACAGCAGGCGTTTGTTATCGCAGCAATGAGTAACAAAGGCGGTCCAGGCAAAACATCCTCTACCACAAATACTGCAGTTGCTCTGGCGCAGATGGGGAAACGTGTGCTGGTCATCGATGCAGACCAGCAGGCGAACGCGACTGAAGTACTGACGCACGGCAGAAAGTTCTATGCTCAGTTTGGTCCGACAATCTGCGATTTATACAATAATCAAAAGTTCGATGTGCGTGATGTCATTATTCCTGCAAAGAATGGGGAAGAGGATATTCAAGACCTTTTCCTGATTCCATCAGACCCCTCTTTTGAGCGCGTCATGGAAAACAGTATGGCAAGACCACATCGTGAAAAGATTCTGCTACGTCACCTTAAACCTGTAATGAGTGAGTTTGATTTTATCCTTATCGACTGCTCGCCGGCGCTAAACCTGTCGTCAACCAATGCTGCATATGTTGCCGATCACGTTATCATTCCAATTGATGGCGGTTCTTTCTCACTGACCGGAGCCGAAACAGTGCTCGACTATCTGGATGAGATCAAAGAAGAACAGTTCTCGCACTACAGCCTGTTCCGTAATGAATTCAACAGCTCAAAAAAGAAGATGAATACTTTCCTGCAGGATGAGCTTGAAGGTAATGAGCGCTTTAAAAATAACGTGCTTGAAACCCGTATCCGCGCGGATGAAAACATTGCTCAGGCGCAGGTGGTATGCAAACCCCTCTATTTTTACAAACGTGGCGCACTGGTGCTGAACGACTACCGGGCGATGGCCAAAGAAATCATTTCTATTAAAGAAGGAGCCCACTGATGGCCGGAAAACTCGAACGTCCTCAGGTACAGAGGCCTGCAGCTGCAAAGCCAGAGCAGGAAAGCCGCCTGACAAACGTCAGAACTAAACGTAACAGAACTACCAGCGAGACGCCTAAAACGATTCGCCTGACGGCTGATGAGAAGCTGATGTGTGCAAAACTGACCGGAGCGGTTCAGGATCTGGCGCCAAGCAAAACCATTACTGATTCAACCATCCTGCGTGCGGCACTTTATCTGGCCAACCAGGCGGGACCGGAAAAGCTAGTAAAGATGGTGAAGGAGTATCTCTGACTGCTTCTGGCCAGAAGCGCGATTAGAGCGCTTCCGGCCAGCCATCCCTTTTTGCTTTAATTACTGGTTAAAGTCATCCCTGTCATATTCTTGGCATTGAAATAGGTAATTTCACTGACTCTTTTTCCATCTACGATTTCCTGCATAAACACGTTTTCGCCATAAGCCTTAAGTAGTGCATATTTTTTTCCGTTCTGGATATATGTGTTAAACGATGTCTTCGCTGCAAATGAATTCCCGTGAATGACGAACGTTGAGCTCACTAGAAACAACGCCATGGTAAAGCGAATAAAGGATGAATAATATCCGGTCCATAGGGGGGAGCTATCAGTAGCTTTCTCTGGTGATGGGAGTTGCATAAAGAAAAGTCCACCTAAGAAAAAGCTTGTAAACGCATTCCCCCACGTATGTTCCATGAAGTAAAAAAATACGACTGTATAAACAAGCCAGCAGTAAAAAGGAGAAAAAGCATAACGACCTTTATATTCATTTTTCTCACCTGCAATCATAATAATCATTGATATAACTGCGATTGGGAAGATTAAAAAGAAAGAGTACATTACGTCATTAGCAATTGTCGGAATCGATATTTCAATGTAATCCAGAGGGATGTTTAAGCGGGTGCAGTAGCCGCGTTCAAAGAAGTAGACCGCCGTATAGAGCAGCATGGTACCCACAGCAATAGCCAGTCCTTCCCTTCTGAGCAGTCTTTCCAACATGTGAGTCATCTCCAGGTAAGTTCAATGAAACTGTTAAATTACTGTACAAGGTACGGAATTACAAATCACCTTTTTACCTTTTCAGGAAGACATTAAATCCATTTTCATATCGCCGGTAAAGTAGGCCGGTCGCGTTTTTTCTTAATGATGAAAATAATTTTTGTATTACATTTGTACTTCATTTACATTAATAAGCCAAATGAAAGGCTACGCAGGTCGGATAGAGATTAAATGGAATATATTCATTCATTAGTAACAGCGCTGCAAGAGTTTTGGACAGCACTTAGAACTGGCAAAAACCATACAAGTGACATTTCTATGCTAATTGTCACAGCCATAGGTGTCTTTTTCTCTACCCTAGCCGCATTCTTTACCGCACGTGCTGCCGTTGCCACCCGAAACAGTACAAAAGTTTCCGAGGCGGCACTGCTGCACACTCAACATACCAGTCGCAGAGACGAGTTTATCAGTCAGTACACCATTCTGCTTGAGCAGCATAAGGAACAGTTGAATGTCGTGAAATCTTACCTTAGTACTGTGGAAGGTCTAAAGCTCCTAAACGGAATCATTATGGGAACTGACCATCTGTCAGCTTTCAAAAAACTGCAGGGACACAATATCGTGAGCCCTTATATGCGAGTGCTTTATCATCTTCTGCGGCATATCGATTTCCATTACGACGAAAATGCGACAACAAAGGATAAAAAACTGTACTCTTCCACGGTAAGATCGCTTATTAGAAATGATGTGCTTTTACTTGTTGCGGTCAATGCGAGCTACGTTTTCGAAGATAATAAAGAAAACGATTATGGGAAATATCAAAAACTGCTTAGGAAGTTTAATTTTTTTGAACATGCTCATTTCTTCATTGAAAAGGACGTTACATCTGGGTTTGATAAATATGCTGTAAGTCGGGTCAAACACAGTATCCTTGAAGCGATGATTAATAATCATGAAGAGAAAATATTATTTGACAAAAATAGTTTTAGGTTTCGCAGTGAAAGCTTTAGAATCCCATTTATTGTTTCATGCATATTTGATAACCCGCTAAATTTAGAGTCGCTTGAGTGTCTTAATAATATAGGTAATCTTTATAAAGATGAGGCAGATCAAGCTAGTGAAAGAAATATAAATTTTCTAAGAGGTGAAGCTAACATAGAGTCATTTTTCCATCTCTATTTATACAGGAGGCGCATAAGACTAAGTGGCGGTGAATTACTAAAGTTAGAGGACTCCAGAAATATAGATGCCGATACATATAGTAAATTACCCTTCGTTGATGAAGACTATATTAAAAATTGCTTGTCATATATGAGAGCAAATAATCATTTAAATGTAAGCGACGATTATTATATCCACACTCAAGGCGAAAATCATTTTGTGGATATCATTTATCCTGACTACTTCAGTACAGATTGCAAGAGATTTCTTAAGTTAGAAAAACATCTGGAATACATCGTGAGTCGTGATGCGGACCGCGAACATATCAGGAACGAACAGCTTAAGCTGTCAGATTTTCGCAGCGCTGTACTCAGACAGCGCGTGACGACATAACAGGAGGCCGCTCATAAATTGAGCGGCCTGTTTCCCTTTACCTTGAAGGTAACAAAACAGGCATACGGTTACCCGCCTTCCCCTGCCCCGCCTTTCCGGCCCCATCCCTTACGCCACGCGGCCTGCGTGGCCATTCCGCGAATTAATCCCGTCCGAACGGTGCCGCAGCCGCGGCTTTCCTGCGTAACCGATACCGGAATACACCGGGTTTTGTTACTCTCTTATTTAAGCGCCCGCGATTTATTCCGGTGGCGGCAGCCCCTTTACGGGGGCAGAATAGGCGTCAGAAGGACGGATTACGGATTTTGAAATCTGACGGGTTTAGCCCCTGCGAAATTGAAAGAATCCGCCCAGCGCACAGATGTATTACACGTGTAATACATTTTATTCCTGCATCGTCAGGTCAGGCCCAGATACAAGGAGTTAGCATTGGAACTGAAAAATGGCACAGTCCTCATACCGAACGAATTTCAAGACGTCACACTGAGCATCTGGCAGAAAATCCTGCTTTGGCTGGGAAGACCTATCTTTGTAACCCTTAAGTCGGGGAAGGTTTGCATTGTTTTCATTGAAGATGACAGGCTCAAATACAAATGTGGGTTTCGCAGCGTCGAAGGCGCGCGCAAGGCATGGAAGGAAAGAGCTGCTCCGGAATCAGATTCAATTGATGAGGATGAGGATGAGGATGAGGATGAGGATGACGGCGACGGTGGCGGTGGCGGTGGAAGCGGCGGTAGAAGCGGCGGTAGAAGCGGCGGTGACGTTCCTGGTGTGGGTGTTCCTCGTCCAACCCCGACCCCTAGACCAACTCCGTATCCGGGCCCTAAACCAAATCCTCCTGAGGAAGAAAAGAAGAAAAAGAAAAAAGAGGAGCCTGAGCCTGCTCCTGAACCACCGGTAGAGCCTGAAGAGCCTGGCGATGATCCGTTCATTGATGAGCCGGATGAGATTATTCCGCGGCCCACGGAGACACCCGAATTAGTCCCTGATGTGCCTGTAACCCGACCTTCCAGAAGACGGCCCAGGTAATTTATTGGGTAACAAAGCAAAATTTCTGATTTACGTCTGAATAGTGACCTGCGGGAAAACCCGCAGGTATTCAATTCAGAATGCTTAAGCAATATTTTTGATGTGCATATGTATTTCAAATGTATTTCATAAGCAATACAAATGAAGTTCAGGAGTATGTCATGCTAATGCCCGCAGCCGGTGTCACCGGCGTATCGGTTCTAAGCTGGGAGACAGCACTTGCCCTACGTGATATGGCGCTTCTTCAGCCGGACTTGCCCAAATATTTACTTGCTCCAGAAGTGGCTGTGCTACTAAGCCAATTTGAAGATGAACGTCAGAGAATGCTTTTTGCATTTCTATGGAACACAGGTGCGCGCATTACTGAAGCTCTGATGGTGACTCCGGAAGATGTGCAGCTAGATGGTCTCCGTCCATTCGTCCGGCTTCGCACCTTAAAACAGCGCAACCGGGGCAGGGGGCGTCCGGGCAAAGATGAGAAGATCGCGCGCGTGGTGCCGCTGCTCGATGCTACCTTCGTTCGGGAACTGAGACGGTATCTTGCCACGTTTCGGCCAGGTCGTCGCACACCACTATTTGCGGTAACGCGCAAGACCGCCTGGATCTGGTTACAGCAGGCTCTTGAAAGAGCCGCCGCAACTGGTATCGGGTTTTCGGTTGACTCCGTGTCTCCACGTACTTTCCGTCACAGCTTTGCCATGCAGCTCTTTCTGAATCACGTCCCCCCAAAGGTGGTACAGACTTACATGGGACATGAACGTTATGAAAGCACTGAACAATATTTGAAAATATTTGCTCTTGACGTAGCTCCTCAGCTAGGTATCCGATTCAGCCTGGATGCTCAGGACTTCATGGGTATGTTAATGAAATAATAATACTTATGTGTAGTACAACGGTAAGCATTCTGGCATGCATTTGTATTACATAATTGTCTTCTGCATCATATGAATGAAGCATTTCGTCTGCCAATACGGAATATTTTATGCCGCAATCACTTTTTACTTGGTTTACCCCTCAGCTCTGCCCTGGCTGGTTGTGCCCTGCCTGCCAGTCCGCCTCGCTGGCCATACTTCCTGATACTTTTATGAGATTTGAAAATGCCTTTACGAGGCTGAACAAAAGTGAAGACTGGTTTGAGCCCGAGCACTACGCGTACATATTCAATTGTATGCTTCAGTGCGCGCGTTCAACTTGCAGAGAGGTTGTATCAGTTTCTGGTATAGGAGCTGATGAGTTCGACTATCAGCATGATGAAGAACGTGATTATACCGGACCTACTTATACAGAGTTTTTCCAGGCCAGACATTTTTGCCCTCCATTACCGTTGTTTTTAGTCCCTGATGCCTGTCCTGACTCCGTCAGATGTCAGCTTACAGAAATATCGTCACTGCTGGCTGCCCACCCTGCAGCTGCAGCCAATGCCATACGTTCACTACTGGAAGTCCTGCTTGATGATTTGAAAGTTCCCCGCGCAGAGGCCCGAACCAATAGGACTCCCCGCCCGCTAAACTTACATGGTCGCTTGCAAAATCTTAAGGTTATACAGGCCGGTCATTATGATGGAATGATGGCGCTTAAAATGCTTGGTAATGCTGGCAGTCATGGAGGTAAGCAAATTGAACAGCAACATCTCGATGATGCCTGTGCTGTACTTGAGTTGCTCATTAACCAGCTTTATCAGCGACAACCAGATCTATCTTCCCAGATTGAACGACTTAATCGGGCTTTCGCAAAAAAGCCTGTGGATTGAGCTCTTTTGTTGCTTGTGAAATACGCGTGTAGACGTGATGAATTATTCTGTATTTCAAATGTAGTTCAAATGTATTACAATGGTATTCACTTATGCGATTATGGACATCTATAGATGGGAACTGCACAGGAACACAGAGAAAAAAGAGAATATGCACTCTCGCTCGCCTATGAACGAATCGTTGATGAGTTTCTTACGGCTATCCCGGTTATTGAGAGCATTTTGTTTGAAAGAATAAAATCGGATGACTGGTCAATAGTACATCCGGCATGGCGTGTTCACTATGATCGTAAAGACTTGCGCATTGATTTTAACTGGTGGCGGCAGCGTAACAAACGACGTGACAAGCTTGATGTCAGCATATGGTGTGATGGTGAGTTGTGCGGTATGTTTTTAGCCAAGTTATCAAGAAGGCGCATAACTGTTGCGCTACGCTATCTGGAGTCCAACCCTTATCCAAATCCTTTGCTGGGGTATATGCTTCCTATTGGTTTGATCATCGCCGAAAGCTTCGCAATCGCATATGAAGCTAAGGAAGTCGCAGTAAGTCAGCCAGATAAATCTCTCATACCTCTATATCGTCAGCGAGGCTACCAGCTTAATGCTGCTGACTTATCACGTGAAAAGCGTAAATGTGACATTCGTGCGAAAGTCTTGGTTAAGAAGGTTTAGATTACTAATCGAGCATTTATTGAGCACGCGTGATATAATGCAAGTCTCAGAAAGGGGTACACAACATGGCCAAAGTTAAAAGAATAAGCGAAGATTTTACTCCAGCCACATCTAAGGCTACAGCACCATCTCGCATGAATAAAGATGGTACGTCTTCTGCCCTTTCTCTTGACGATTTCACGGGTGAGTATCGTGACGTCGTAAAAGAACTGGTTGCGATGAAACGTCAGATTTCTCAGGCATCTGGAAATCCAGTTAACCCTGTATTAAATAAAATTGTCGAGCAGGCTGTCATGCGCATTGTCCATGTTGGCCAGAAGCAGCGCATAGCACCTTCAAAGGTTAGAAAAAATGTTATGGCTAGTTCAGCTCAGTCTCGTATTACATCTGAATGGAAGCCACAGGCAGATTTAGAGCGGCGGGCAGGTATGCTTGCGGGTTCTGCTAAGCTGCGTAAGATAGGTTAAATTAAACCCGCTCCGGCGGGTTTTTGTTTTCTCATCGGTGCAGGAAGGTGTAAAGATATGAGGTTTTTGTATTACATTTGCATTACGCATATGTGCTTAATATAATGACATTAAAGATATTTTTGTGTGAATCAAATAATTTTTGCAATAGGGATGTCATCCCACTTTGTCGTCCATGCCGGTGAAAGCATCTCCCTTTTCATCTTCCACTCCGTATTTACTCCCTGTCCAGCAAACCATATGTTACCCAGCCCGGACTGATTGATACCGTCCAGCACCTTCATCAGCTGTACACTGTTGGCTCGCGGTTGCGCATCATCAAAGAGATTCAGCTGACTGACGCCATTTGGGGTGAAGTCATCAAGCATAATGCCGGCTTTCATGTATCGGCGGTCTTCTAGCCAGATGCGGTCAAGCGATCGCATTGCTGCCTCAATAATATCGCGCGTGTCCTGTGTCGGCAGGCTGAGCTTTTCGCCGGCACTATTGCCGTAAAAAATCTCATTTTCTGCATGAGGTGAGGTACGGATAAAAACGCTGATACGCCTGCAAAACTGACGTTCCCCCCTGAGCTTTTCGGCGGCCCGGGTCGCATATTGACAAAGCGCCTGCTGCATAAGTATTTTTGAGGTGATGCGCTCACCAAAAGACCTTGAACAGCAAATCTGCTGCTTAGTAGGCGGCAGCTCTTCAAGCGGGATACAGGATTCACCATTAAGCTCACGTACAGTACGTTCAAGCACCACGCTGAAATTTTTCCTGATGAGGGCAGGGTGCGCGTGCGTCAGCTGCAGGGCATTACTGATCCCCATCAGGTTGAGCCGTTTACCGATACGTCTGCCAACTCCCCAGACTTCCTCCACTGGCTGTTTTGATAGAAGAGTTTCAGTACGTCTGATATTGCCCTGAGTAAGCGCCAGTACGCCACGGAACTGCGGCCATTCTTTACTCGCCCACTGAGCACTCTTCGCTAGCGTCTTGGTCGGACCCATACCCACACCGACTGTCAGGCCGGTCGTAGCCAGCACATGCTCGCGCAGGCGCCGGCCAAAATGTTCAAAGTCTTCACAGCCGTCGATACCGGTAAGGTCCAGAAACATCTCGTCGATGGAATATTGCTCCACGCGGGGTGTCATTTCTTCCAGAGCCGTCATAACCCGCTGGCTGAGACTATGGTTTATGTGGAATGCAACATTTTCATTTCGGATTCTGATCACGGCAATGGCGTTAATAACTGATGCTTCTGACGCTCACAAGTTTAGTTCCAGATCAGTTCTCAGATAGCCGGTAATAATTGTCTGTCACATCCATAAATGTTTTCTGCAATCTGTCTCTCTGACCAGATAAATCATCACAGTAAGGCGATAAATAATGTGCGCCTGTTCAGAGTATAAAGAAACGATACGGCGAATGATCGTGCTTATGACTTTCTCACGAAAGCCATTTTCATGTTGCTGACTTCGCCGACACTTCCTGGCCTGAATTACCTGCAATTCTCTGCCACACACTGGCCTTAGGTCCGACCAACGCAGTGCCGGGCCTGCAGGCAACGTAAAGGGGTAAAAGGATACTCTGACAAAAAGATAAAGGAGATCCGGCATCCGGGTGGTACTGCTCATCATTAAGTTAAACAGCGTACAGGCTGAGCGGTGTCATTAGATATCCCTGAGCGTCATATGGTCGTTTTCTGCAATGAGCAGTGCTTCAAATGCTGCCGCCGTGAGGGGCCTGCACAGTGCGTTCCCCTGCATAATGTCGCACCGGGCGGATGTTACGAACATCCGCTGTGCCGTGTCTTCTATCCCCTCTGCCGCCACGCTGAGCCCGAGGCTTTTCCCCAGTGCCGCGATAGCATGGAACATCACCCGGGCACGGCTGCTGGTATTCAGCTCCAGGGTCAGTGACTTGTCAATTTTGAAGCCGGTGACGAAACCGTGCCGCAGCAGCCTGATGGCACCCAGTGTCCGTCCGTAGTGATCAATAATAAACGCGGCTCCCGTGCGCCGGATAGCCACAAACTGTGCTGGTGAGTCCTGGATGAGTCCCGTCAGCAGCGGCTCGTCCACTTCGAGGTCCACAAAGGCGGCGTCTCCTCCTGCCGACTCGCCAAGCACGCTTTCCAGGCCATTGCCGGCCAGCTGACGCGGAAACAGATTAATGCTGATGCGCAGCTGCGGGTAGAGGATCTGCCACTGGCGGGTCTGCAACAGCGCAGTGCGGATGATCCAGTCGCCGAGTGTGACTGACAGCGGGCTCTTTACCAGCATATCCATAAACTCTGAGGGCAGCAGAAGGCCACGTGAAGGATGCTGCCAGCGCACCAGCGCCTCGCATCCGAGCAGGCGCCCGTTGCCGGCGTCATAGCGCGGCTGGTAATGCAGGATGAACTGCTGATGGCGCACCGCAGCTTCCAGCTCTCGCTCAAAACGCCGCCGCCGCTGCTCCGCATCCAGAAATTCTGGCCTGAACATAACGCTGCAGCCCTTGCCCGAGGCCTTGGCCCGGTAGAGCGCCAGGTCCGCCGCCGACATCACGGACGACGCGTCCTCACCGTGCTCCGGGTAGGCGGCAACGCCGGTGCTGGCACCGACCAGCACCGGGGAACCATGATAGCTGAAAGGCGTCTGCACGGCGGCAATCAGCTGCTCAGCCGTCAGGCCGGCACCGGTACTTCCGCCCGGCAGCAGAATAATAAATTCGTCCCCGCCAAGCCGCGCGGCGGTGATCGCGTCCGTGCAAACCTGACGGATCTGCTCTGCCACATGGCACAGCAGTGCGTCGCCGGCGGCGTGCCCGAGTGTATCATTCACCTCCTTGAAACCATCCAGATCTGTCATCAGCAGGGTGTAAGGCACACCGGCCTCCGTCAGCTGACCAAGTTGCTGCATAAACGCACCGCGGCTGGCCAGCCGCGTCAGCATATCGAGGGAGGCGAGTTCACAGAGGCGGGCCTCGCTCTCATATCGGGCCGTGACGTCGCGAATGATCATTCCTGCCAGACGTTCGCCATCCTCCTGCCAGCCCGAGAACGACACGTCTGCCGGAAACTCACTGCCGTCACGCCTGAGTCCCCATATCTGTAACGTATGCGGCTGTGACATCGCCGCCTCTTCGCCGGTGAGACGGTCAAGCTCGTTGCGGTAATCGGCCTGGCAGCGCTCGGGGATAAGCCCGGCCACATACTGGCCCGTCATCTCCCGGGCGCTGTAACCGAACATCGCGGTGGCGGCCGGGTTCCAGAAAATGATGCCGCGGCTCAGGTCGGTGCAGATAATGGCGTCCGGAGAGGTGGCTGAGATAGACTCCAGCCGCTGCTGGCTGACGTGGCGCAGCTGTCCGATCCGGTGGACCTCCATCCGGTCCATCACCAGCGCGGCAATGTCAGCCAGGTGCTGACGGTCAGCATCCGTCAGCGGCGGGCGGGGCTGCGTGTCTGCCAGGCACACGGTCCCGATGCGGTGGCCGTCCGGGGTGGTCAGCGGGATCCCTGCGTAAAAGCGGATGTAGGGATATCCGTGTACCAGCGGGCTGTTGCGAAAGCGCGGATCGTCAAAAGTATCGGACACACACAGGATATCCTCCTGCGCCAGCGTATGATCGCAGAAAGCCGAGTGCCGTGCAGTACCGGTGATATTCAGCCCATAGCGGGACGGGAAAAACTGCCGCTGGCCGTCAATCAGCGAGACAAATGCCGTGGGGACCCGGAAGAGGCGGGCGGCGAGGGTAGTAAGACGGTCGAGTGCGTTTTCCGGAAGCGCGCCTGGCTGCTGATACGGTGCCAGCGCCGCACGGCGGGCGGCCTCATGGTCTGATATCGGGCTTTTCAGAGTCTGTCCCCTCAGGTGAAATGAGCTATGGCCGGCATAACACAGTAAAAAAGGGATACATTCAATCAGACGAGGCCGCAGAAATCTCTGCTGCCCGCTGAGGGACAAGAGAGTCGTGAACAGCTCCCGCCGCACCTGAGGCCGGAAACAGAAGTTCCCCTGCTATGGCGGCATCACGAAACGGTCACGTCAGGGTCATTCCCGGAAGCGGATCTTCTCTGCAGGTATGCAACGCACAAAAATGCTGCAGCCCGCTCAGTGGGCTTCTTCAGTCGCAGAGTACGCACGCCGTACAGCACCAAACTATTTTCCGCACATGCCTCCATCCTTTTATCGGCATGCTGAGTCTGCACTTCAGGGGCGGCAAGAAAGAACCGGCTACTTTTTGGGTTTCTGTACAAGGGCATAGAATGGATGACGCCCGGCAAGCAGCAGCAGCAGCTCGTACTCTCCCTGGCTCAGTGGGGCGGGGTTTTTCGCTGCCTCCTTCATCTGCCAGACGCGCAGACTGAGCTCGAACCGCTCCGCGGCGGCTTCCTGCGAAAGACCGGCGGGAAGCCGGAGCTCCCGGACGTCGGGACGAACCACTACCGGGCTGTATAAGTGCTGATTTCCCAGAGGATATTCCTTAAGAGAAGCGGGCCGGAATGCGCCGGCAGGATGGAAGAGAACGCGACGGGCGCGACAGTTGACAATCTTATCATTATATTATCTTAACTTTCATTCATCAATGCAGTGTACGCGCCTCTCTTCCTTTACTGATAAACTGCTGGCCGGTATAAATAAATCATCCCGTCGCGTCGCATTATTTACTCTCCACGACAGCGTAATTCCCTGTCCCCGGTGATTTTCCTTTTTTGACGAAACGCTTATCCGGATGTTACTCCGGCCCTTTCTTTCTGAATATTCGCCGGAGTATTCCGGGACCCTGTTTAAGATGTGGCAGCGACCTGAAAATGAATAAAGAATAACCTGGTGAATAACCATGATTATATTCAGTAGCGTGGGCCTGCTGACCTCAGCCGGACTTATATCCGGGAACCGTGGCAGACCAGGTTCCGGAAGCCTGAGCTGACACACTCTGGGACCACCCGGGGTGTAAGGTAAGCAGGCCCGCAAACCGGTCGCGCCCGGGCGAGGCTTCAGAAAAATCCGCTGCCGCGCTAATTAACGAATGCCACCCAGTTGCCTTCAGGTGACGCGGCCGCCGGAGGATTCATCTGATGCGGGCGGACCTGCGGCGCGGCCATGCGGAGGCCATCTGCCAGAGACGGCAGCATAAAGCGGGTGACAGCGGGTTGTCTGCCCGTTCAGGCTCCCCGCGGTGGCGGTGACCTGCTGTACCAGCGTGGCGTTCTGCTGCGTGACCCGGTCAGGCTCCGTGACCGCCAGCGTGACCTGCGCGATCTCTTTGCTCTGCTCTTCCGGGGCCAGGGCTATCTGGCCGATCAGTTCATTGACCCCGCCGACGCCGCGCAGCACCTCGTCCATGGTGGCACTGGCACTGCCGGCAGCCAGACGCCCGTCGCTGACGCGTGACACGGTGTCGGCAATCAGTCCTTCAATCTCTTTCGACGCGGCTGCGCTGCGCCAGCGAGCGCACTTCGGCGGCCACAACGGCAAAGCCGCGACCCTGCTCACCGGCGCGTGCAGCTTCAACGGCGGCGTTCAGCGCCAGGATATTGGTCTGGAAGGCAATGCCATTAATGGTCGTGGTAAACTGACGAATTTTCTCTGAGCCTTCTGCTATGCCGCTCCTGGCGTCAGCCACTGTCTGCACCAGATCCGCGCCCCGCTGCGTCCCGCCAGCTCCCGTGCCTCGCGGGCGTGTTGTGCGTTATGGCTGATGGTGGCGGTAATCTCTGCCATGCTGGCCGCGGTCTGCTCCAGTGCAGCAGCCTGGGTGGCGGTCCGGTCGGACAGGTCAGCATTCCCGGCGGCCTCGCGGTGCAGGGGAACGGCATTGTCGCGGATGGCCGATACCGCATCCAGCAGACGGTTCTGCATATCACTGACCAGGGGTACGAGCAGTCCGACGCAGTTACGGCCCTGGTCTTCCGGCTCGCACGTGAGATCACCGTCCGCAATGGTCTTCAGGTGCGTGCGGATTTTTGCCACCGGGCGTACGAGATGTACCAGCAGATAGCGGTCGCAGAATGCCAGCAGCGCCGTGATGAGGATAACTTCAAGCCGGTGACGGCAGCAGGAACCGGCGCGTTATCGGCCGCCAGCTGCAGCGTCAGGTTCTTAAGCCGCTCGCGGGCCGCGGCCGGATAGCGATCAGGTGATGACAGCGCCGTGCGATAGCCGTCCCACGCCATAACAGACGGGACGGCGGTCAGCAGGGCGGCCTTATCGGCCACGGTCCCGTCCTGCATAACGAGGTCCGCGCGGGTCAGAAACGTCAGCTGCTGCGTCAGTGCGTCGGTGCGGTCGGCATGACGGTACATTTCGCGCAGCGTCATCGCACCGTAGCTGCCGGCCAGCACCACGGCCAGTGAGAGGATCATTATCCAGATCACGACGCGACGGATGGTAAAGTGTCTGAGTAACTGCATAAGTCTTTCCCTGGTGCTGTTATTTTTATGAAATAATAAATGTCGTTATCGTTTATTTTAATTGCGTGCGTTGTTAATTTACATACTGTATTTATTGAATAAGAGTCTGGCAGGAGTGATAAGAAAAGCACACAGTCCGGCGATGAAATAAAAGAATCGTCCTGCAGTAAATAATTCACTGAAGAAAATAAAGCTGACATCTGACCAGGTTGTGCCTATTATGAGCGCCATAAGAAAGTTGTTACTGATGTTTCCTTTCGCAGCAATTGCCTTTGATATCATTCCGGTACTGTACATTTTTTCTTTTTTATTTCGCACCGGAATCAGGCCGGGGTGGAGGAGCCCATGGTGATGAATCTTACCGGCGACGAAGATCGCCGCGCGCGGACGCTGAAAGCACTGCGCACGCCCGATGAAAGCCGCGATGACGTGCTGCGCAGGTTTGTGCGTCTGGCGAGCCAGGCTCTCGGCATCCCCGGCAGCTTTATCTCCGTGCTTGATGACGAGCATCAGCACGTGCAGGCCGCCCATAACTTTGCCCTCACACAGTCCTCACGCGAGAACTCGCTCTGCCGCCATGCCGTGGACAGCGACAGCGCGGTGGTGGTGCCCGACACCTGGCTGGACGCCCGCTTCATGACGCATCCGCTCATCACTGGTGCGCCCTACATCCGCTTTTATGCCGGCGTGCCGTTGAAAAATCGCCAGGGGATCGTGCTCGGCACGCTGTGCGTCACCGACACCGCGCCGCACCCGTTCAGTGCCGATCAGCTCACCACCCTGAAGCTGCTTGCCGCGCTGGTGATGTCATTTCTGGAGGCCTGGCACTCCGCCGGGTTTGCCGACCCGGTCACCGGCCTGCCCAACCGTCAGCGCCTCATCCGCGACCTGCAGTATCTGGCCGCATCCGGCGAACCCTCCTCCCGCCGCCTGGTGCTGATTGACTGTATCGACATGCCGCGCGCCTACGAACTCGCCCGCTCTATGGGCATGGGGCCGGTGGAAAGTCTTCTGAAAGACGTGGCCACGCTGCTGCCGCTGCGACTGCGCCCGGCGCCCGGCGAGCTGCTCTATACCGTCGCCACCGGACGATTTGCCATCCTGACGCGTGAAGACAGCCATATGAGCGCGGACTGGATCGCGGGACGTATGGAGGGGATAAGCGCCGATCTCGGCGACGGCATTGCCGTGGCGCTCAGCACCTACGCCGGTGAAATCACCTTTGTCACGGGCAGCATCACGGCACAGGAAGCGCTGCGCCGCGCGGTCAGCGCGCTGCACGAGGCCATCGGACGGGGCGTGCCCGCCATGCGCTTCAGCCTGGACTGCGACGCGCGCCATACCCGGGACTTTACGCTGATGAACGACCTGGCCGCCGCGCTGCGGGAAAACTCAGGGCTGTGGCTGGCCTATCAGCCTAAAATCTGTTTTCACAGTGGCCGCCCCGTGGGACTGGAGGCGCTGGTCCGCTGGCGCCATCCGGTGCGGGGCGAGCTCTCTCCCGCCCTGTTTATGCCGCTGGCAGAGCAGACCTCGCTGCTCAGCGAACTGACGGCCTGGGTCACGGACCACGCCATCGGCCGCCTGACGCGTCTGCGCAACAGCGTTATTCAGCTTCCCGTAACGGTGAACGTCAGCAGCCGGGATTTTGCACGCGAGGGTTTTGCCGATGCGCTTGAGGTGAAAATGATCAAAGCCAGACTCTCCCCTTCGCTGCTGGGCATTGAGTGCCTGGAGACCGAGCGTATTATTGAAAACCCGGCGGCGATGCGCGGACTGGAGATGCTGAAGTTGCGCGGATTCGGGATCTCGCTCGACGACTTCGGTACAGGCTACAGCAACATCAGCTACCTGCGGCGCATGCCGCTGGACGTCATCAAGCTGGACCGCTCACTCATCAGCGAAATATCCTCCGACCCCGCCTCGCGCATCATCGCGCGCAGCATCATTGCCATGCTGAAGGATCTGGACTATACGGTGCTGGCTGAAGGCGTTGAGGATGCGGCCACAGTCAGTGCGCTCACGGAGTACGGCTGCGACCAGGCGCAGGGATTTTTCTATTCCCGCCCCCTGCCGGAGGCGGAACTTGACGAGTGGCTGTCCTGGAGGCTGCGCGGCCAGTGCTGATCGCGCCCGCTATCAGACAGGCGTCATGTGGCGTCTGAACCCCTCCGGCCCTGCAACAATCACCGCGTCGCGTCCTGCACCCTTAGCCTCATACAGCGCTTCGTCCGCCCGCCGTAGCATTCCATCCCGGTTCCCGCCGCTGTCTGCCAGCGCGGCGACCCCGGCCGATACAGTCATGGCCCCCACGAACGGGAATGTCGTGGTGCTGACAAGTGCGCGGATGCGCTCCGCCATCCGGGCTGCATCCTCTAATGACGTCTGCGGCAGCAGGAGAATAAACTCTTCGCCGCCGAAGCGGCTGACCACGTCCCCGGTCCGGCAGGCCTGCTTCAGCAGCCCGGCCAGACTCACCAGTACCGCATCACCTGCATCGTGCCCGTACCAGTCGTTAATTTTTTTAAAATGGTCGATATCTATCGCAATCACGCACTGCCCGGCGTCACCGGTGCTCCTGTCTGCCTGCAGGGTAAAACCACGGCGGTTGCTGAGCCCGGTCAGCGGATCGGTCATGGCCTCGTCGCTGAGCGTTGCCATCCGGCCTGCCATAACGTGGCGGTACTCTTCAACGGCCTGCTTCAGGCGGTCGGCTTCATAATACCAGGCCTGTACCGGAGCCAGCGACGCGTCACTGCCCTCATTTCGCACCATGCCGGCCAGCTTCTCCAGGGGAGAGGCGATACATCCGGCCAGCAGGGTCACCACGGCTACCGTCAGGACAATAATTCCCATCAGGAACCACACCGCGTTTTCTGCGGTGCGCACCAGAATATCCCGGACCGTTTCAGAGGTCCCGGCAATAAAAATGTTCCAGTCCGTTTTGTGCAGGCTGGCGTAGCCCGTCAGGACCTGCTGGCCGTGCGATTCCGTGCTGAACCGGCCGCTGTCCGTCGAGGCCAGCTGCTTCTTCAGCGCGGAGTCCAGCAACATTTTTGTTCCCACCCGGGCCGGATCGTGGCTGAAGATGATGAGGCCGTCATTGCTGACGATGCTCACGCTGAAGCCGCGGGTGTAAAAATGCAGGCTCAGGATGTCGCTCAGGATGCTCTGCTTTTTAAGGTAAATGGTGCCGCCAATATAGCCCAGATAATGGCCGTCAGCCGTAAACAGCGGCTGCGAGATAAAAACGACGTAATTACCGGAGGCCGAGGTAAAGGGTGCCGAAATAAACGGCTTCTGCGTTGTGATAGCCTGGCGGCTCGCGTCTGAATGCAGCTTCACGCCTATCAGGCTCAGGCTTTCCGGCGAGGTGGCGGCGATAACGGCGTCGCGGTTAACCACCACCACCGTATTGAAAAAGCCGGACTGAAGCCGGAGGCGGTCAGTCTCGGCACGGAGCTGCGCCGGATCGGTCAGGCCCTTGATCTGCACGGCACTCCAGGCAAGTTCACGCTGTGCCGTGCCGAGATAACGATCGGTTGTGTCGGCAAGCTTGCGCGCGTAGGCAATGTTGCTCTCAAGCAGGCTGTCCTCGATGTTGGTCTTCTGAAAAATCAGCAGCGACCCGAGCAGCAGGCAGGCGGTCATGATCACCCCGCCTACGGATAATGAGATGAGCAGCGAGCGAAGGCGGAATTTTTTCAGCAGCATGGCATCATGGGCCCGGATTGAGTTGTCATCAGAGTGTAACGCAGGCGGCGCCGGCCAAAAGGCAGAACAGCGCGACATTTATGTGTCCGGCGGAAGAATTACGCGGTGCCGGTACAGATGCACCGGCCTGACGCAAATCCTTCTGCTTAATGCAATTTAACCTGAGAATGTTCTGCTGTGACGTAAAATTCGCGGATTAATATCATGAAAAATAATTAATAAAGTGATGCCGGCTTATTGCGGTATAAATCAGCGATCGGCCCGTGAAGAACTGCGGACATTTTTATCGTACCGGCCGTTTGATTTTATGAGAGCAGGTCGGTATCAGACAGATAAAGAGGATCCTCCCCGCGCTGCACGGTAAGCGAAAAGAGTTAACGGCTCAGGCCGACTGCATCTGATTCAGCCATGCACGGCCGACGCCATTCTGTCGATTTTACGGAACATCCAGACCGCGCAATGCGTTACCCGGAAATGAAGCTTTTTTATCAGTACAATGCAGGCATGGCAGTGTTCGGGGTAAAAAGGTATGGGAAAAAAATCCGGTTCGGACCGCAAAAAATCAGTTTTTTACCGCTTACGCTTGTTATTGTGCTCATCTTTTTTACCCTTCATTAAGGTCTGCCGGTGGCTCCACCGGATTATAATAAAATCAACGGTCAGTAAGTTCCTCTTTGAACCGCCTTCGTGGCGGTTTTTTTAGGCATGAAAACGCACCTGTAACAGAAAATGCTGGCTGATATGAATGACATTGTCAGCATGCACGATGCCATCCCCGAAGGCTTAACGCCGGAAACCGCCCGGACCGTCCACTACGGCAATACTGGCACCGCCCGCCGGAGGGACCTGAAGCAATGCTGCTGCTCTGTCTGAACAGCCAGACCATCCCGTGGTGTCTGTAACTGGCTGCAGCCTCTTTCCGTCCTGTGCGGCAGCAAATCTTCTGCCGCACAATGTATTGTGTTCAATTCAGTTGAGATCAGCCCTGCTGGATCCGCGCTTTCTACCGATATTCTTTCATCAAACACATGTTTCCCGGAGAACTGATGAAGATTTCAACGCACCTCAGCGCAGGCTCTGGCCTGCTTATCCTGCTTTTTGTCCTGTGCACGGGCATTGCCGTTCACGCCCTGAGGCAGGCCACGGAGGGAATGAACGACACCGTCGACGTGAAGATGAAGCGCTTTGCCGTGGTCGTGAATATGCGTAACAGCATGCGCGACATGGCTATCGCGGCCCGTAACCTTGCGCT
Organism: Pantoea deleyi; assembly: GCF_022647325.1. Lineage (NCBI taxonomy): Bacteria > Pseudomonadati > Pseudomonadota > Gammaproteobacteria > Enterobacterales > Erwiniaceae > Pantoea > Pantoea deleyi. Next base: position 63,395 of record NZ_CP071408.1, on the reverse strand, counting down.
GCTGTCCGACCCGGCCCAGATGCAGCCCGAGTGGCCGCGCATGACGGCCCAGCGTGAGGTTTATATTCAGAAACGGCAACAGCTGGAAAAAAGCATGTCCGTTAACGTATCCGCGCAGGGAAAAACCCTGCTGGAGAAATCACTTTCGGCAGAAGACGCCGCGCTTTCCACGCTGATGGCGGCCGGAAAGCTGGGCCTGGAGAACCGCCAGCAGGAGGCCACCGCGTTTCTGATGACCACCGCCCGGCCGGCGCAGAGGGTTCTGCTGAACACCCTTGATAACCTGACGGACACTGAGATGCAGCTGAGCCGGGATACGGGGGCAGAAAACAGCGCCCGCACCGCCCGGACCGCCGTTATCCTGTCGGGCCTGGCCGCGCTGTCCGTCCTGCTGTCAGTGGGCACCTGTTATCTTCTGGTCCGCATGCTGATGCGCCAGCTGGGTGGTGAGCCCGCTCAGGCTCAGGCGCTGGCCGCCGCCATCGCCGCCGGTGACCTGACCTCGCCGGTCACGCTGCGCCGCGGCGACACCGCCAGCCTGCTTGCCTCGCTGGACGGCATGCAGGCAAACCTGCGCGGACTGGTGTCGCAGATTAAAGACGCGTCCGCCTCGGTGGCGCTGGCCGCCGACGAGATTTCGCAGGGTAATACCGAGCTTTCCTCGCGCACCGAGCAGCAGGCCGCCGCCCTGCAGGAAACGGCAGCCAGCATGGAGCAGCTGACCGCCACGGTAAAAAGCAACGCGGCCGGTGCACACCAGACCGCGGGCACGGCGCGCGAGACGGCCACGCTGGCCCGCGCCGGTGAGGCTGACGTGCAGCGCATGTCGGAGACCATGAATGAGATTTCGCTGAGCGCGGTCCGGGTCCGGGACATTACCTCGGTCATTGAGGGCATTGCGTTTCAGACCAACATTCTGGCGCTCAATGCGGCCGTGGAAGCCGCACGCGCCGGCGAGGAGGGGCGGGGCTTTGCCGTTGTGGCGGGGGAGGTCAGGTCACTTGCCCAGCGCAGCGCCAGCGCCGCCCGGGACATCAAGCTGCTGATTGAACAGGCCGTATCCCAGGTGGAAGGCGGCGTCGCCGCGGCCGCCGGTACGGGGGAGAGTATCCTGAGGATTGTCGGCATGGTGGGTGAACTGGCCGACGCCATGGACAGCCTTTCCCTCTCCTCCGGCGAGCAGATGCAGGGCATCTCCCAGGTCAGCATCGCCGTCAGTCAGATGGACGGGGTGACGCAGAATAACGCTGCCCTGGTGGAGGAGTCCTCTTCGGCATCGCAGTCGCTGTCAGAGCAGGCCCGCGCCCTGCGCGGCATGGTGGAGACCTTCCGCGTATGACGTACCACAGTGAGGCTGTTTTCGCCGGCACGGACCGTATTACTTCTCTTAAGGCCGATGTGGACGCGCTGTTAAGGCAGCTCAGCGAGGGGGAATACCTGAGCGTGGACGCCTTTGCCAACAACTGGGTGCACCTGACGGCCCTGTACGCGAGGATTCAGGAGCAGATGAACGACCGGGTCCTGATGGACCGGCTGGTCCGCACTGACCTGCTGCTGACCGCCGACCTGATGGCGGTGGGCCGGATGATTATGGTGATGAACAATTTTCTGCGCTGCACTGCCTCCACGCGCTGAACCGGCCCGCCGGTTTGTTTACGTTGACATCAATTTAATCTGACTCAATACTGTGCGCCCTGAACGGGGCGCAGACCCGCTGCGGTACGTCCGCACCGCCGGAAAAATGCGGCCCCGCCCGGAAGGTATGATGATATGAAAGATGAACCCCACGGGAACCGCGATGCGGCGCCTGAAACCATTGACCAGTTTCTGTGCTTTGCGCTCTACTCGGCGTCGCTTGCCATGACGAAGCTCTATCAGCCCCGGCTGAAGCCGCTGGGGCTGACCTATCCTCAGTACCTGGTGCTGCTGGTGCTGTGGGAACAGGATGGCCTCACGGTCTCCGGGCTCGGCGCGCGCGTCCGGCTGGACTCCGGCACGCTCAGCCAGCTCCTGAAACGGCTGGAGCAGACCGGCGTTATCTGCCGGCAGCGCGACACGCAGCAGGATGAACGGCGCGTGCTGATTTCCCTGACGGAGCAGGGCCGCCGGCTGAAGATTACGGCCGCCGGCGTACCGGCAGATATGGTGTCGGTGATGGACACGGCCCGTGATGAGCTGAGTGAGCTGACTGAACGGGTTTCCGCGCTGCGCGAAAGGCTTGCGCGTGCGCGGGCCTGACACCGTTTTACTGCTTCCCGCCTGGTACGGGAGGCATCCTAATCACGCCGGGTGACCTGAATGACGTCGTTCCCGGTGATATACAGCAGGATACACATGCGTCAGGAGTCTGAAGTGGGTACCGACCGTCCGGATAATATGGACAGCATTCAGTCAGTGATAGGGCATGCCGTCTCAAGCCTGTTAAAGTCAGGGGAAGAGGTGGGCGTGCAGGAGATACTGGCCTTTCTGAAGCAGCAGGAGGCCCGGTCTGTGGACGGCCGTAAAAAGCTTTACGGCCGGGCAATCAGCGTCGTTGCCGATGACACGGACCGATGATGCCTGGTGCTTCAGTGCTTTAACACCGGGCCGGACCGCGCTGAGGCATCCGCCCGATGCGTGACGCGGCCGGCGGCGTTTTCCTGTTTCCGCAGGCTCAGTGCCGCTTCAGCTTCCCGGATGGCGGAAAAGGTTGCCTTCCTGCCTGCGGCATCCTTTTCCGTCATCAGCATCTGCTGCAGCCTGAGGAGCAGCGCTGACTCATTAACCGGTGCGCCCTCTCTGAGTAAAAAAAGCACCGCTTCACCGAGCTTTGTATCTGCCCGTTTTTCATCTTCTGTTCTGTACATTACGTTGTACCACATTCCTGGTTTCAGTTATGGCCATTGCCGGCGACGCCGGTATCTGCCGGAGGATTCCGGCATCAATGGTAGCCTCTGCGACGGTATGTTCAACCGGAAATTTATGCACCGCACGGCATGCAGTCGCACGGCATCCTGCTCTGCAGAGAAACGGCGATACATCCTGATGCGGGTATCTGGTGGCCAGAGGCGGAACCGCGCGGGTGCCGGCGCGTTACTCCCGCGCCCGGCACCCTTTCAGCTGGTTGCCACCCTGAACTATCAGCATACGTCACTAAACTTTTGATGAACTTAATTATTTTTCTGAAGTCAGAATGATATCGGGATATTCCCCGTAACGAATTTCCCCGCCGCCGGCGGTTTTTTTTTACCTGCAATAGCGCTGTCTGATGAGGTCCGCAGCCGGTTCATTAATGGTGCCTCATGCCCCGTCCTGCCGGTTCGCTTGCGTATCCGCTTTTTTGTATCAGAATGACAGTGTGCCTGTTTCTGATGATCCCGGGCACGACGAGTTTTGAACTTTTTGACTGGTTCACCCGTCAAGATGGCGGGTTTTCTTGTATTTTAAGCGCGGCGCAGTGACGTTCATGTGAACAGCTTGGGTTTTCCCGGCCAGCGCAGCACGTCACGCAGAGGTGTGCCGGAGCCGGTAAAAGAAATGCGTGTATGCCCGCGCTCTTCAGAAAAAAGACAGGACGCCTCTGTACCGGCTCCGCAGGCAGGCTCAACGTCCGGAGACGGCCGCACTGAACGTTATTGCTCCTCCAGAGACGTCACGCCGGTCAGTTTATCAAGCGCTTCATGATTGATTTCTTCATCCGCACCATCGACCGCCGCGGAAATGCTCAGCAGAGCCTGCAGCTCGCTTAACAGAATGGCCGCATCGGATTTAAGCAGTTCGTCGGACTCTGCGGAGTCAATCACGGTATTGATGGCCTTGTTAGCGCTTTCGATCATCTCCGTTACGCCGCCCTCCCGGCTTACCGCCAGAACAAGCGCGCTGATCAGCAGCGACTGTGCCTCAACGCGCGCCGTCAGCTGTTTCATGCCGGCATCAATATGTGAAATTTTAGCCAGCATGCTCAGTACCACGTTTTTCATAGCGTCCGCTCCGGTTAGCTCCGGTTAAAAAGGGGATTTTACTCCTCAGTGCCGTCCCTGCCTACAGCGTCGCTCTGAAAATACACCCGGCAATGCTGAAATGCGCGCATCCCCCCGGGAATAAATGGCCTGACACGCGCCCTCATTCCGTTCCCTTCAGAAAAAGAGAGCCGCTCTGACAGGCATTTCTGAAAAAGGGCTTTGAGAAAAATTCATGATTTATCTGGAATAAAATGTCTTTGCCCTGAGCCGGGCAGGAGACCAGCGGGGGCTGTGACCGGCTCCGCCTGCTGTGGAGGCGCCTGAATATATACAGGGGTTGAGGATTGGATAACCGCAGACGCACTGGCTGCTGCCTGACAGGCGTCAGGTGACGTAGTCTTTTTTTTGGTAACCGATGCCCGTAGCCGGATATTCCCCCTGGCGCACCCGCGAAGAGCGGAAAGACGTTCACAGCGTCCGCGACGTACACCGGCAGATATCCCTTACCGGGGATGAAAGTAAACCTGTCATCTGTGTAATTTCCGGTATGGATGGCGGGCACAAGCGTGCCGCTTTAGTTTACTCACTCACAGGAAACGGCAGACTGAGTTGTGCGGCCTCTCAGGCGTGGACGGGTTATCTTCCCTGCGGGACGGGTAGCCATGCCTGAGCGCCACTCTGCTATCTTCAGCATCATTGTTATGAAAAAAGAGAAATCATGGTGCCCGACTCCCATCCGCTTTTGCCTCTTTACGGCGAAAATTTTCACACTGATTACGAACGCCATACGGCAGAAGCCATTGATCTGCTCAACGTTCTCAGTCAGGGCCTGTGTGATAAAAAACTGCCTGAAAGGCAACGTCTTTTTGAGATTGCGCAGCTCTCCTGCTCCCTGTGGGAATACAGGACAGGCAGTGTTCAGAAAATGACTCCGGAATGGCAGGTGCGTTATTCGCACGACAGGCAGCGTCTGTGAGAAGTCCTCATTAATATACGGCCATAAGTCTGGCCTTTCACCGCCACTGACACGCTGTTTACGCGGTATTTGTATTGCTGATAAGCTGTTTTTGATGATCTGAAAAGCGCCCGCACGTCCTGCCCGGTCGTGCATCCGGAGGCAGAATTGGAAATAACATACAGTATCGATTACCAGTACAAAGAGAAACATAACGACAGACCGACAGCCAGCGGCAACGTCATCCGCAGCTCCGGCGAGGAAACGCCCGTGATGTTTATTCCCGACGTCGGAGACTTCGTGGAAATAGCGGGCAACCCGGAGAACAGCGAACATCTGACGTCCTTTCGCGGTATCGTGGTTTCACGCTTTTACCGCTATCTGCGGGTTTCTGACAGCGAAGTTTTCTGTCATATCAACATCGTCATAGAAGAATCGGTGCAGGATTTCAGCAACCTGGTAAATGAATAGCCGTCTTCCTGCCCGCTTTTCGGCAGGGAGGGCTGACAGCTGTTTTCACTCAGGTAAACATGAATTTTTATGAGGCCGCCGGTGGATAAGTTTTATGTAAGACACATGACGCGAGCAGACCTGAGTTTCTTTATGAGTCAGTGTGAAGAAAGTGCCCGGGACAGTCATCTCCATGTCAGCCTGCTGAACCCTGAAGAAAATAATGCTTTCAAAAAGCAGATTGAAGCGGCGCTCAGGTTAAACGAATCGGCGCATCATTCAGGCCATTTTTTGCTGATGCTTGTCTGCCGGGCAGATGATCAGAGAGCCGGATTTTTGTGGGTCTGCGCATCCAGAGACCTGACAGGCACAGCCTGCATTGAAATCAGTGTTATCCACGTAGTCAGGGCTATGCGCGGTAACGGAGGGGGCAGTCTGCTTCTCTCTGTCGCCATTGATGGATATAAGAACCACCGGATAACGGCTAAGTGCTATCCGGCATCATCTCAGATGAACAGAATGCTTAAACGCTGCGGATTTGAGGTGATGGGTACGTCAGAGCGTGGCTCCGAATATCTCTGCCTGCTTCCTGACTGAGCTGTAACCGAAACGCCCCTGACTGACATAATTACGTTTTACCAGAAGGCAGACGGCCTTTGACCCGGGAGGGCCCCGGGCCGGCAGATGCCTGCCGTTAACCGGGTAACTGCTGCTCAGCCTCTCAGACGCGACAGATGAAATACAGCAGCATGACCGGCGCGGCGCGCGGTGCACTGATTATCCGTCGCTGACGCGAAGGATGGCACGCATGCCGTCTAAAAAGGCTGTAATCGTTTTCGCATGCAGCAGGTGCCAGTACAGGCTGCAGCCGCACAGGGGGATTTATTTTTTGCAGTCACTACCGGCTGCGGGTTTCATTCCCTGTCCGGCACTCGCGCGACGTCAGGTCTGATGCCGCCTGCAGTGATTTGTACATAACTTATCCACCATTTTTGTGGATAACATCAGAAGCGTGACTGTATCCCACAAAATCCTGCGCGAAAATACTTGCCTCTTCAGCTTTGCCGCCATCGCAGTCAGGGACAACGAAGGGCCGCTAAGGGAAGGTAGTGAGGATCCTGACGTTTCTCCATCATTGACGGGTCCGGGAAGGAGACAGAGTACGGACATCTCTGGTCCGCCGTTCACCGGGTGTATGAGAAATGGTGACCCACCCCTTCCTGCCTTTTTGGCTGTTCTCTCTGGCAGCCTGCATAAAAAAAAGGTCCGGTTTTTAATAAAGTTAAGTAGTGGCATATGCGTAAGCGTCACATCCACACCGTCTTCCATTTCTGCCCGTGTTTCCTACCATGGACACTTTCACGAACATGGACACTACCGTGGACAGAAACACGCCTTACACCAGTCGACCCTGGATCATTACTGCACTCAGCCTGCGGTTTAACGACGCCCTGACCTACCGTGAAATCGCTGAGCAACTGAACATCAGCACTTCCGCTACGCATAAAATGTTCAAGCGTTTTCGCCGCACGGGTATTAACTGGCCGCTGCCCGAAGACTACACGCCGGAACGGCTTGAGGAGGAGCTTTACGCCTTCAATCTGGAAACGAACCTGCCCGTGAAAAAGCGGCGTCCGGACTGGCCGCTGGAGTTCAAAATCCGCATGGCGGAGCTCAGCCTGCAGCCGGACGCCTGCGTGGCACAGCTGGCCCGGGAGCACGGCGTTAACGATAACCTGGTGTTTAACTGGCGCAACCTGCACCGTCAGGGCCTGCTGGATCCCGCCACGCGCGCCGGGATGATACCCGTCATGGTTGAGCCCTTTCCCGTTCCGGTCAGGCAGAGCAGTGGGGTTCCGGATTCGCCCCCCGTCATCAGCTGTAAGCTGACAATGCCCGGCGGCACCCTGAGCCTGACCGGCCCCGTGACACCGGAGTTGCTGCGGGCGCTGGTCAGTGAGCTCCGTGAGAGTGAGGTATGATTAGCTTTCCGTCAGGCGCACGCATCTGGCTGGTTGCCGGCGTGACAGACATGCGCTGCAGCCTCAACGGGCTGGCGGCGAAGGTGCAGAACACGCTGCGCGCCGACCCGTTCGGCGGCCACCTGTTCATCTTCCGGGGCAGGCGCGGCGACATGGTAAAAATCCTCTGGGCCGACGCAGACGGCCTGTGCCTGTTCACCAAACGGCTGGAGCGGGGGCACTTTGTCTGGCCGGTGAACCGGGACGGCAGGGTGCACCTCACGCAGGCCCAGCTGGCGATGCTGCTGGAAGGCATCAACTGAAAGCATCCGCAGCGGATAAATCCTCCTGGCCTGCGCGTCTGAACCAGCGTAATGTGAGCGCATGGAGCGCTTACTTTCTGCAGAAAACGCCCGGCTCAGGGCGCTGCTGGACACACAGCAGCGAAGCCTTGAGCAGATGGCCGAAAACAACCGCCTCCTGTCACAACGGGTGGCGGCGTACGCCAGCGAAATCAGCCGGCTGAAAGCGCTGGTTGCGAAGCTGCAGCTGATGCAGTTCGGCAAAAGCTCCGAAAAGCTGCGGGAGAAAACGCAGCGTCAGGTGCGTCAGGCAGAGGAGCGCATCAGCGCCCTGCAGGAGGAGATGGCAGAGGTCCTGGGTGAACAGCATGAGCCGGTACTTCCGCCGCCGCTGCGCCAGTCTTCCGCCCGCAAACCTTTACCGGCCTCGCTTCACCGTGAAATCCGCATGCTGCCACCGACAGAAATCGCCTGTCCGGCCTGCGGCGGCGAGCTCAGCGCGCTGGGCTGCGACGTGTCGGAACAGCTGGAGCTCATCAGCAGCGCCTTTAAGGTCATCGAGACGCAGCGGCCGAAGCTGGCCTGCTGCCGCTGTGACCGCATCGTTCAGGCCCCCATGCCATCAAAACCCATTGAGCGTAGCTACGCGGGCCCCGGCCTGCTGGCGCGCATCGTCACGGCGAAGTTCGCGGAGCACACGCCTCACTACCGACAGTCGGAGATATACAGCCGCCAAGGCGTGGAGCTGAGCCGTGCCACGCTGGGGCGCTGGTCCGGCGCGGTCAGCGAACTGCTGGAGCCGCTGTATGACCTGCTGCGCCAGTACGTACTGATGCCGGGTAAGGTGCACACCGACGATATCCCGGCCCCGGTACAGGAGCCTGGCAGCGGCAAAACGCGCACTGCCCGTCTGTGGGTGTACGTGCGGGATGACCGCAACGCCGGGTCGCATCTGCCGCCGGCGACATGGTTTGCATACTCACCGGACCGGAAAAGTATCCATCCACAACAGCATCTTGCCGGGTACAGCGGCATCCTGCAGGCGGATGCATACAGTGGCTATAATGCACTTTACGAAGACGGCCGTATCACGGAAGCGGCCTGTATGGCGCATGCCCGGCGAAAAATCCACGACGTCCATGCCCGCACGCCGACCGGCATCACCACCGAAGCGCTCCGGCGCATCGGTGAGCTGTATGCCATCGAAGCAGAGATACGCGGCAGTCCGGCAGACGAGCGGCTGGCAGCCAGAAAAGTCAGAAGCATTCCGCTGATGCAGTCGCTGTACGACTGGGTGCAACAACAGATGACAATACTGTCGCGCCACTCCGACACGGCAAAGGCATTCACGTACCTGCTGAAGCAGTGGGACGTGCTGAACCTTTACTGCCGTAACGGATGGGCGGAAATGGACAATAATATCGCGGAAAACGCATTGCGGGGCGTTGCCCTGGGCCGGAAGAACTGGCTGTTTGCCGGTTCAGACAGGGGCGGAGAACGTGCTGCTGTTCTGTACTCACTGATCGGAACCTGCCGGCTGAACGACGTGGATTCGGAGGCGTGGCTGCGCTACGTGCTCAGCCACATTCAGGACTGGCCAGTGAACCGGCTGCCGTGGAAGGCCGATCTTACCTCCGCTGTTTTGACCTGACCCGGTTATGGCACAGAGCTGAATTTAATCTGACAGGCTGCTCTGTGCCAACAGCAGACATTGCTGTTCATTTCAGATGAGACAGTAACTGGCTGCATACCAGTTACTGGTACTGGCACCTTATTTTGTTTTGAGTACCTCGAGCATTCTAATTAGGCCGTATAAAAACAAGTCGGCCAGAGCAATAAGGCTGAAAGTCAACGCCCCACCGCAAACCGCTATAGTCAACAGCTGCTCCGGCATAAAAGTTGCCGAATCAGTAAAAACCATAACAGTCGTCACCCCAAAAGAAATGACGCCCAATACTAAGCTATCAAACCTGTTTATCACCGGTGACCTCCTCGGGAAAGATCATATCGTCATAACTCACAAAGCGTGACTTATTGGCAATTCTGTATCCCAGCCATGTCAGTAAAAACAGCGGGATCCCGACATAGGTTGCCGCGACGTTGTACCAGTCAACACTTTGATGCATAAACGCCATGTAGTTTTGCCCGAGCATGACAACGACACACATTCCAAAAGCCAGTGCGGGCTCCACCGGAAACCATGCTGCGCGATAAGGCGGCCGGGAAAGCTTATGCCCCTGTCGAACGAACCCGCGACGAAACCGGTAGTGGCTGATGGCAATACCGGCCCAGCATATAAATCCGGTCATGCCGGTCATGTTCAGCAGCCACATGTAGACTTCATGATTGCCGAACAGAGAGGTAAGCAGGCACAAAGCCGCCACCATAATCGTAGCCACGAGTGCGTACAGAGGGACGCCGTGCTGAGTAAGGCGGAAAAAAATGCGAGGTGCATTTCCTTCACGCGCCAAATTAAAGAGCATTCGCGTCGAAGAATAAACGCCTGAATTACCGGCAGATACAACCGAAGTCAGAATCACGGCGTTCATGACCGCCGCAGCTGACAGCAACCCGGCATTCCGGAATACCAGAGCAAAGGGACTGACGCTGATATCTGCAATGTCATTTCTGAGCAAACGGGGATCGTCAGAAGGTACGATCAGACTGATCACCAGAATCGCAAACACGTAGAACAACAATATCCGCCAGAATACCTGCCTGACAGCCCGTGGAATGGCTTTTGCGGGGTTATCCGATTCTCCGGCCGCAATACCAACCAGCTCGGTTCCCTGAAATGACACTCCGGCAATCATTGCCGTCCCAATCAACGCGGTAAAACCGCCCGAGAATGGTCCCCCGCCCGTAAACCAGTTATCAAAGCCTGATGAAGGTGCGCCACGAAGAATACCGGCGATCATCATAAGACCCGTTATGATGAACAGCAGCACGGTGGTCACTTTTATCAGTGAAAACCAGTATTCAGCTTCGCCAAATCCTCTGACAGATACCGCATTCAGTAAGAAGATGATAACGAGGAATGTTGCACTCCATACCCAGCCTGGAACATCAGGCAGCCAGTATCCCATTACCAGCTGCGCGGCAACCAAATCAACGGCAACCGCAACCGCCCAGCTAAACCAGAAGTTCCAGCCAAGCGCGAAGCCGAATCCTTCATCCACGTAGCGCGCACCGTATAGTGCAAAGGAACCGGATTCAGGCATGGCGGTAGCAAGTTCAGCAAGACTGGTCATGACGAAATAAACCATCACGCCAATCAGGATGTATGACAGGAGCGCGCCAGCAGGACCGGCCTGAGAAATTGTGGCACCAGAGGCGATAAATAATCCGGTTCCGACGGAGCCGCCAATGGCGATCATGGACATGTGCCGGCTTTTGAGTACACGGCGTAGCCCCGTCTGCGAGGACGGTTCACAAAAAGATGACATATTCATACCTGATAAAACAGACGCGCAGAAACGCCGGGACGTCCGGCAATTCTGCGGACAGAAAAAAGGATTTTGGCAGCAGGTCGATCGGCCTGCCGGGATAATTAACTACAGCGTCATGATCATTTCATGCCATGCCATGCCGCCATGATCTGAGTCCGATGGTTTTATATACACGTAGCCGAATTTCCTGTAGAGCTCAACGTGATGCGTCTTACACATAAGATGAATAGTTTTCTTGCCCTTCTCTCTCATCGCACTGATAAATGCACGCATCATCAATCCGGCGTAGCCCTTTCCCTGATAAGCAGGATCAAGCACAACCGACATGATCACCACGTTAGGCGCGGCGTCATCATGACCAATAAGCTCTTTAAACTCTTCGTCTGACATGACAACGTCCCATGCACACCCGGAGTTGATGAAGCCAATCAGCACTCCGTCCAGCTCAGCACAAAGGAATCCTTCAGAGTATTGTTGAATACGTGTGGCAATTTTTTCCCGCGTTGCGGCTTCGTCACCTTCATACGCTTCACTTTCAATTGCATAACATCTGTCGAGATCTGACATGCTTACTTTGCGGAAAACTGGACTGGTCATTTTTCACCTGTGGTTTCTGGTTCTGGACGCCAGCATTCTACCCGAATAGTATAATGAACATACTGCATTCTATTCAGAGATAAGATGAACAACATGCACCAGGAATTACGTGCTCTTGACATGAATCTGCTGCTTGTTTTTGACGCTGTTTACCGTCATCGCAGAATAAATATGGCTGCCGAAGAACTGGCAACCAGTCCTTCAGCTCTGAGCCACGCTTTGTCACGACTCAGGACAACCCTTAACGATGAGCTTTTTATCAGGCAGGGTAATGCCATGCAGCCAACGGCCAGAGCCCACGTCATCGCCCCCGGCTTATCTGCTGCGCTGAATGCGATGTCGGAAAGCCTGCGGTCAGCAAACATATTTCTTCCTGAAAACAGCAACCAGACCTTTCGCTTTGCCGTAACAGACTACACGGCAGCCGTCTTTTTCCCGGCGCTGGTTACCCGCTTACAGCAGACTGCACCCGGCATCTCGGTTAAAACCATCTACTCTACGGGCCATGACTCACTGGAAGACCTTGTCACCGGTAAAGTGGATTTCGCAATAGGATTTCAGACGCCGGACATGAGCCATCACAGCCAGCTTGGCGTGATTGAGGGATTCAGGGATGACTACATAGTTGCGGTGAGCAGTCGTCATCCGCGCATAACTGATAATCTGACACTTGAGCAGTTTCTGGAGGAAGGTCATGTGGTTGTTAATCCGTGGAATGAAGCCCGTGGAGCCATTGATCTGGAGCTGGAAAAACTCAATATCCGGCGACGCACTATTGTCGAACTTCCCAGCCTGTTATCAGCACCAGCCATCGTTGCGACTTCAGAACTGATCACCACACTGCCAGCAAGAGCGATAGCTACCCTGTTCAGTTCGGAAGCGCTGACCTGCTTTACTGTGCCGTTTTCCGTTTCTCCCTACGCGCTGAACGTTTATTTCCATAATGGCCGCAGTATTACTCCAGGCCATCACTGGATGAGAGAAGTTATCCATGAGGTGATGAATACTTTAACTCATACGAAACTACATGAGTTATCATCGGCAGCCCATATGATCAGTTCCCATTGATTAACATACCGCAATATGGGTTATGAACTACGTTTGGTCATAGCAACTGCGAACGTCCGCAGATCGCTCATAGCGGACCTCCAGCTCAGTCAGCATGTCCGCTCTGTGCCAAAAGCGGACGTTGCTTGCATCATGGAATGTTAGTTTACCGAGAGCAGGCCAGCGCCTCTATGCAGCTAACCCCGCCTCTAATGATTTGCTGCATATCGCCATTTTTAAATTTGAAGTCTGATTGATGAAACTGCGTAGTAAGAGATTTGACTGAATGGCCGGATGGCGCGAGTGCAGAACAGCGCCCTAGGGGGAAGGTGTAACGCGCCGTCCGGCACGAGAGGAATTTGAAGGCCATCCGCAATAGAAACAACTATAAAGAGGAACGCGTTGCAGGTTGCATTACGGATGTTATGAGCGTAGCTCATATAGGCAGTTGGGGGATAATGCCAAATATTTCAACAGGCGTTCAATTAGTCCACCGAGCCTTTAATTGCAACAGTATAACTTTATCATGGTTTTAAATGAGATAAGCCATCCCTCAAGATAGCTTATCAAATGCAAATACAGAAGAAGTTTTGTAAAAATGTTGCCGCATTAAATGGCACACAACTAAAGTATTTGAACCAATTATACAGCGTTTGTGCGGAATACGCTGACAGCATCCCTCAGGCTTGCGGCCCGGCTTGCAAGTTCATCAGCAGATGATGCAGACTCTTCAACCAGTACGGCATTCTGCTGCGTAACCTGATCCATCTGTGTCACCGCAATATTTATCTGAGATATGCCCGCACTTTGTTCTTCAGAAGAAGATGAAATCTCTCTGACTAATTGAGATGTTTGCTCAATAGCTTCCACGCTTTGCTTAACTTTTTCACCGGCATCCAGGGCCATCGAAATTCCCTGTTCGGCATGCTCAACTGATTGCTCAATCAGTCCTTTGATCTCCTTCGCCGCTCCAGCCGATCGCTGTGCGAGTGCCCTGACTTCAGATGCAACAACAGCAAAGCCCTTGCCGTGCTCACCTGCCCGGGCAGCTTCAACGGCTGCGTTTAAAGCAAGAATATTAGTCTGAAACGCTATCCCGTCAATAACGGAGATGATTTCTTTAATCTGCCCCGCACTGTTGCTTATTTTTTCCATTGAAGCCAGCACTGACTCCATCGCCTTACCGCCTCTTAAGGCCGCACTGGTAGCGGAGTTGGCCATTTCAGCAGCATGGCGCGTGTTATCTGCATTATTGCCGATAATTGACGATAATTGCTCCATACTGGCCGCAGTCTCAGCCAGAGAGGCTGCCTGTTGTTCAGTTCGCGCAGAAAGATCACCATTTCCGCGAGCAATTTCTTCAGATGAGGTAGCGATAGTGACAGCGTTGCTTTTGATGTTTTCAACCGTAAGTGTAAGTCGCTGACTCATTTGCAGTAATGCCTTGAGCAGTCCGGCAGTTTCATTACGTCCTGTCACCGTAAATGTTGACGTAAGGTCACCACCTGCGACTTCAAGCGCCAGCTTTGATGCTGCACTGACAGGTCTGGTAACGGAGCGAATGATAACCAGAGCGAAAATTACTGCCAACAGGACGATAAAAACAAGAACGGTCAGTAGTGCATATTGTGCATACCGGTGTTCCTTAATCTGCGCATTCAGTATTTCACTCAGCTCATTACCTCCACCAATGGCGTAGTCGCTGAATTTGTTAATAGCGTGCGTAAAGAGCGCTGCATAGTCCTTCGGGTTTTGATTCGTCATGCTCCGGTTAATAAAAATCGCCTCAGCGGTTTTGAGAGCACTGTTTGCCTCCTGAACGGCTGCATCTGCATCTGCACTAAACTTTTGCTTAAGTGTGTTATCAGATAAAAATAGTTTTTCAGAATCCTGAACAAATAAATTCAGATTATACGAACCATTACTGATTAAAGACTCCATACGGACAGAGTCTGCTTCACTTATGCTTTCATTTCGGGCAAGAAGGGAAGTGCCTAATGCACGTATTTTCCCAAGGCTTTCGGTCAATTCAGGCAATGATGAAAAATTACTCGTAATTAAACGGTACGTGTTGATATCTGAATCGAGAGAAAGGCCGTAAAAATCCAGCACATCACGGTTAGCGTTCAAAAGGTTGCGAATGAGGAGGGCATGCGCATCAAGACTGGCTGTTAGAGTCAGTTGTGAAGAATCGATTCTCTGCTGTAGCTGGCTCCACTGTGTGCGCACATCATTAATTTTGCTGATTATGGCAGCGCTGCCTTCTGTCTTGGCCATATCTTTAGTAATAACGTCAGTAATATTTTCAATTTCATCTCTGACCTGAACGCGGGACGGTGTTGCTGGGTTTTTAGTTGCAATGGCAAGGGCGGTTTCTGCACGATGGCGCTGTATCAAATTGAGTAGGGCTAAAATCTTATTTTCTACGGGTACACCTGTTACCTCCCTTTGCTTATCATGAATGTATTTATTACCTTCGGAAACAAAAAGCATGGTAGGAACTGAGAACAGGACAAGGGAAAACAGGCCAAGAATTGCAAATTTGGCGGTAAGACTTATATTATTAAGAATCTTATTCATTTATAATTCCTGTTGAATTAGTTCGTTATAGTGACAATTACAAAAGATAAATTTGCAAAGCACCTTAACCTTTTTATCGGTTATTCCTTCATTAACTTTATACCGCATTGTTGATTTACTGCTTTACGGAATAAACTTTTAGTAACGCTAAACAAAGCACTTAAGCTAAATAATCATTTTTTCTCGGGATGAAGTTCTGTTCGCAGCGGCATTAGTCATTGCTGGATTTTAATCTGAGAACTTTTACTGAGATTTGAATGAGTCGGCTGAACTAAATGCGGATCGCGCACATGTATTATGAACATGTCGCCGAAGGACGTTGTCTCGGGGAGGTAAGGTGAAGCAAAACTATCTGACCTGGCAGGCGCTTTGATCGCTGCGAGTGACCTGCTCCCCGTTGATTCACTCATAACGCTGTTAGCAATGTCCGCTTCTCGCTCAAAGCAGCCCCTCTCTAATTGATTGTGCTAAATCAACAAAACCTATCAGCTAAAGTCTGAGCTGATGCACCTTCATGCGAGTGTCAACACGGTCAATATGCGACGCTTACGCATATGCTGTGCGGGAGATCACAATTTAACGATTCAGGACGGTGAAATACGCCTGCCGGCCGGATACACAGGCCGGCAGATAACCCAGCCCCGTGCGATGCCCGGGCGTTATTGCGCTGTCCCTGAAGATCCAGAATGTCCCGGGGGAGTATCCGTGCTGACGGTGAAGGTATCGGCAGACTGAAAGGAAATATGAAGTTATGAAAAGGCCGTCAGGATAGCACGGCCCTGAATCATTTATTACCGGGATTATCTGACGGGTATTTAGACGGGACGTAACGCTGTTTCATCTGATGCTCATTTCTGAAGTAGTCTTCTCCGCACTCGGCAGAACAGAAGGCCGTACCGGCCACGGCCGCTTCATCCCTGCACCAGATACATCTGCCGTCCGGACTCTTCAGTCCGGGCTTGCGGGCAGACAGGGCCGAAGCAATCAGCGCCTCCTGAACTTCATGTGCTAAATCTGCGTCATCCATCGTATTTCCCCGCGTATGAGTTGTTATCAGTTGACACGCCAGTAAAAAATACCCGTTATAAAGCGGGTACCATGGGTGATTATAGTTCATGCATACTGCCACTGAATAAACGACCTGCGCTGGCAGCGCAGGAAAAACACTCACGACGGCATAACACTGACGTTTCCCCTGGTCCGAAGACGGCACCACCCACCAGGCCCGCGCAGTGTTACCGCGGTGCACGCAGCCGGCATGCATGCCGGCTGCCTCCTGAGGGGAAATATCCGCCTGCCGGGTTGCCGGATACGGGCAGGGAGTCGGGGTGTTATGTCGCGGGCACCTGCATAATGATGACAGGACCGCCTGCGGAAAAGAAACACGGCCATAAGGGGCCGGAAAATTTACGGAGTCAGCCTGCGTATGATGTCCTCATGCTGCACAGTCTGTGTCATGAGATAATAAAGCAGCAGGTCACTGCCAGCCGGCTCCCGCCGCCAGCCCGAACGCTGCAGCAGGGAATCCAGAGCGCTCAGGTCGCCGGTGATACGGGCAGGCAGAGGCGCCGTCTGAAGACCGGCTGGGTTAAATCCGGCGTGCAGGGAGTCCTTATGCAGATAGAGTCCCGACACGGACGGGTTCAGCCGCAGCGCTTTCCGGCCCTGCCACTGCCCTTCATTGAGCAGCCTGTAAACCCAGCCGACCATCTGCAGCGCCTGCAGGGCGTGCTGCAGACGCGACAGGTCGTTCTGCGTCAGCAGCGCGTCGCTGCCCGTCAGCCAGAGGTATTCCAGTTTACCGGACAGGTCAGCACGTATTCCCTTTTCGCGCCCCTCACGGAGCAGCCACCGGATTTCCGGAGCCAGCTCTTTACTGAAGCGTCGCTGTTTTTCAGCGACGGCGAGCCACCGCGTCAGAAACAGTGTTTCCTGAGCGGGCGTGCCCGCCTGGCCGTCCTGTCGCGCCATATGCAGGGCAATCAGGCCGCACCAGGCCAGATGACCCACCGATGTGTTACCCGGTTTCATCCGCTTCCTTACTCTGTTTTACAGCGGGCCGCTCTGGCCACGTACCGACAGGTAGCGTCCGTCGATGCTGCTGCGAAAAAATGTGTCCGGATCAGCGGCGGCGCAGAATGCCTGATACACCCGTGCGGGTACGGCCAGCCAGCGGCGGCAGCTGCCGTTACGGTACTCCAGCTCCAGTACGCCGGACGTCGGGTCAAATCCGGCGCTGCTGAACAGCGTAGTATTCAGGTCGTGTCGCTTCATAGAGCCGTCTCTTATGCCGGTAATGGCGGAAGTCTACTGTAACTGAAACGTCCGGCGCTGAAAAAAGTGGGGGATCCCGGGGAAGTTGCGCAGCCAGCAGACTTTTTCTCAGGAGCGCTTTGATGGGCAGAGGAGATGCCGGAACCCGGGAGGCATGAGCCCCGCAGAGCCGGTTAAAAGGACTAGGACAGAGTCTGCTGGTAGCCGGAAAATACATGCCCGTTAACTGCGGACTGATGAATGCAGTGAGGTCTTCAGGCCGGGCATTTCAGGTCTGCTCTGGCCGCAGAGTATAAAGTAAATGAGGAGGGCACAGCACCGGGCGGTAAGCGTGAGCGGCATCCATTCAGGATTGGACAACTTTTTTTTTCAGATTGTTAACTGCACCAGCCCTGCGTGAACCTGCTTTTGCTCTGGCGTATTTGATGACGGTTAACCAGCGGATATCACTGCAGCAGTTAAGGTAAGCCTGCAGCGATAAACGCAGCTGTTCCCAGTTGATGATTTGCAATTCGGGCTGTGTCCGGTTCAGATATCCCAGCTCACTGAGGGCGAGGTCGACACTGCGCTTTGCGTCCATCAGGTTTCCGCCAGACTGATAAACGCCGGCTATCTGCCTGATTTTCTGAGCACAATTTCCGACTGCTGCATTCACTGTCAAAGAACATCCTGTCTTATACTTTTATATGGCTCTTAAAATCTGAATTCTTAACAGGGTGGTAGAGTGGTTTCTGTATAAAATAGTTCCATTTTTAAACAGAGATTTGGCAGTGTTAACAGACCTGTTACTGAACTCACATCCAGAAATGAGCGGTCCGGACACCTGATTATTTCACTCAGGTATTGGGCACGGCGGCTATAAGGCGGTGTTTTTAATGTTTCGCTCCCTTCTTTATGAGGGTTTTATGCACAGCCTCATTCCTAATCATCTTTTAGTGTGCGAAGTCCGCCGCTGGCAAAAAGCGGCCCGTTTAACATTACGGTTTAAGAGGTGATTTTTTAAGAGCCTGTTCGATTTTCTCTGCATCCTGTTCCACGATAGCTTTCTCATCGGGAGTGAGCGGAACTTCCTCAAGGTAACGTCTGACAGAAGCTTTGCTTTCCAGTACCATTCCGCGTGCGCTCTGTTTGAGCAGGTTAAAATCACAGCCGATGCAGGCCATCCGGTGCTGACAGCTGCTCCAGAAGGGGTTCGTGCAGTACGAATCGCCCAGATCATAATACATCGTGGGTCCGGTCAGGCTGGCAGCTTCCGGATCGTGGTCAATCAGCACGCTGATCATGTGAGCAACCCTGTCAGCTTTGACGAACGAGGCGGCCAGCTGAGTGGGCCGGATGCGGAGATAATGCATGGTGGACTGAGGCGTTGAGTGTCCCGTCCATTGCATCAGTTCGTACAGAGACATGCCCTGCGGGACGCTGGCCAGCGCGGTCACTGCGGAGGCCCGGCCCCGGTGACTGGTTATTGTGCCACCGCTGTCTTCTATGGGTACGCCGGCTCTGGCACACAGCATCTGTATCAGCGTGCGGTTCATGATAGCGCTGCCGGCGGGCTTGCCCCGGTACTGAAACAGAAGCCGGACTTTCTCACCGGTCCGCTCATCAGACAGCATGGCCTGTTCTGTCGGGCGTTCGGCCAGCCAGATGTCGACATATTTTTTCACCACTGCCGCGACGGGTTTAACATAGGCTTTTGAGGTCTTCCCGGCGGGAATATGCAGGTAGCACAGTGTACCGGCAGGAATGACGCTGCCGTCATCTTTCACTATTTCATCTGCCTGCGGCGTGATACACCCTGTAGTCAGGCGGAGTAGCTCGTTTTTCCGCAGCCCTGCATGTGTCCAGAACACGGCCATTGCCTGCAGCATGGCCAGCGGATAATGTATTTCAGTGAGCAGGTCTTCCTGACGCAGATTCAGGCTGGCCCAGATGAGCTTCAGCCAGACCGGATCGTCGATAACCCGGGGATTGACGCCGCGGCGGAACAGCGGCGTGTCCGGTGTGGAAAGGTGGCGGGCAGGGCTGAAGCGAAGCCGGCCCCAGCCCCAGCTTTCATAATCATTCATAAAACGGCGCAGTGAATAGATAAAATGCGCCCTTGAATGCGGCATCATCGGCTCACCGGACCGGACCGATTTGCGGGTGCCCCTTTCCGTGCCCAGCTGAAGATCATCCACATTCATCCGGCCTACCGCTGCGATGAAGCTGGCGCAGGTTTCCATGGTCCAGTCTGCGGGCTCCCGTACCTTCGGATGGGCTCCTGCCAGCCAGAGGCCGCAGCGCAGAATAAAGCTGTACAGGCCTTCACGGGGGTGGGGTCTGAGAACCGACGTTTCCCGCCAGCGCCGGCACCAGTGCACCCAGGCCGGATCGATTCCCTCCACCGGCTTCTCGTACCATTTTGTATAGTTTCGCATCCTTATCGGGGAGCTGAAAATGCCCAGTGCAGCGAGCGCATGTGAAACCCGGCCGACGTAACGTGATATCCCCTTGTCTGTCCCGGTCTGGACGCGCCAGAGGAGTTCAGGCGTAAACGTCTCCAGCTGCGGGTCCCGGTTCATAATCATCAGCGTGGCCAGTATGCCGGAGACATGATTCTTCTGGCTTGCCGGGGCATATCCCAGCGACGTCAGCGTATCGGTAAGTCGTTGCAGTTCCTGGTGATAAAAAGCCTGGCCGAAGATGGCAGATGCATAGAGGGCGGGTTTCCGGATGTCGGGCAGGCTGAGCGGGTGATGAAACCCTGCCAGATGCCAGGCGAAGGCGGCCATTAACGGACGGCCCTCCCTGACTTCCCGGCAGAGCGTCTGCCAGCGGTCCTGTGACCAGCGCCAGCACGGCATGCCGGATGAATGCATTTCGCGCAGCAACCCGGCTATGACCAGTGCGGTAATTTTGCTGCCGCATCCACTTCCGGCGACAATATCCGTCAGCGGCCTTATGAGGTCCGGCGCAGGCTTCATCCGTAGCATACGGGACCGGCTATGAGAGCTGGCCAGCGCCGTCTGTTCCCCGGAGGTTAGTGACGTCTTAAGCAGGTATGCCGTCATGTCGAGGGGACGCCAGCTGCTTTCAGTCGGTGAGTGCGGGCTCATGTTATTTCTCCGGGCTGAAAATGAGGTTCGCCATCCTGATATCTGCCGTTTCAATCGCGCCCGCCATCCTGGCAGCAAGATCGCGGCCCGACAGGTGGATATAAATCTGGGTAGTGGACAGGTCGCGGTGTCCTGCATAGGTCGCCAGCTCGTGCAGCTTCCAGCCCGCGCGGGCCAGATGTGTGAGGCGGAGGTGTCTGAATGTATGGGTTGAGATGTCAGGCATACCGGACTCCAGCCCCCATTTCCGTACCGTTTTGCTCCAGCTCCAGAATGAGAGCGGCGCGGCCTGATTACGATCGGACGCGGAACGGAACAGAGCACCTCTGTAGATTCCTTCCCGCTTCATCTGCATCAGATGGGCCGCCAGCACTGATGCAACGGCCGGACTGTAACAGACGATGCGTTCACGCCGGCTCTTGGTGGTTTCTGCCCGGATACGGATAAGCCGGTGTGCAAAGTCGAGGTCTTCGATACTTAATGAGGTAATTTCAGATCGCCGCAGCGCACCGTAATAGGTCAATGCCAGCATCAGGCGGTCACGCAGCGGGGAAGCGGCGGCATGAAAAAGAAAAGACTGCCACTGTGCATCGTCAGGGATCCGTGGCAGCTTCACGATGCGGGGAACCAGCCCCCTGCCAGAACTCAGCATGCCGGGCGTGCCGGAGCGGGGCAGCGGGTTTATCAGACAGAGATCCTGATACATCAGAAAGTCATACCAGAGACGGATTGCAGACAGGCGCAACTGAAGTGTGGCGCTGGCCACGGGAAACGGCATACCGGGTAACTGAGGGCTGATGTAGGCGGCCAGATCTTCAAACCGGGCCTTTTCAGGTTCAATTCTGTGCTGGCTGCAGAACAAAAGATAATGGCGGAGGGCACTGCGGTAAGCGGTGAGTGTGGCCTGCGCCCGCCCCAGATCGGATAACAGCTTCAGCCAGCGCTCGGCCAGTAACAGGACATGTTCAGCCGGTGGGATCAGCATTGCGTTCACCTCTGGCAGCAATATAGCTGTTCAAAGTTTACTCAGTAAATGTTGCATTCCACGTAACTTACTACAGCGCGTAATTTGAACTGAAGACATGCACCCGCTCTGCATAATCCTGCCCCTTAATTTGAAACCAGGGCGCGCCCATTTTTATACCGAGTTTTTTTGCGCCAGCGCTGCGCGCGATGACGCAACCGTCATTATTGCTGAGTACGATGACGGGCTTACCACGCAGATCGGGACGGAATAATGCCTCGCAGCTCGCGTAAAACGAGTTGACGTCGGCCAGTCCGAACATGTGCAAGGCTTACCTCCCGCGTGCGCGCGTGCTGCTAAAGAACCAGGTGACGACGCCGAGCAGCTGTAGATCTTCCGGATAGATAACGGCATAAGCCGGATTCATGGGCAACAGCGCAAGGCGCGGGCGAAGCTGCAGCCGCTTAACAGTGAATTCACCGTTAACCTCAGCTATAACGATATCACCGTGAGAGGCCTGTTCGGCGCGATCAACCACCATGACATCGCCATCACAGAGGCCAAGATCCTGCATACTGTTACCACTGGCACGGACGAAGAAGGTTGATGCCCTTCTGCGAATACAGAGCTCATTGAGATCGAGTTCTTTTTCAACGTAATCCTGTGCAGGGGAAGGGAAGCCTGCGGGGCAGTATTCGCCATATAAAGGGATTTTCACGGGCGGCGTGAAAAGAGCTGGCCACAAAACCGTCAGGCCCTCAGCATAGATTGCCGGTTTCATAGTCCCGTATTCCTGACGTGATAAGACGCGGTCAGAACCTGTTTTAATAAATAATGCATAAAAATTCCCTCCTTTTGATTACTGTTTATTTATACAGTATTATGGAGGCAATTTTGCGTGACAAGCAAAGCGAAACAGCTATCGTACTTTATCTCAGCATGTGCATGAAAATATTGGTATTTTATTTTTCTTCTACGGTGCTGATCATTTTTTTAATTAAACGCACCATGCTGTCACTGCTGATCTCCTGACTTTGCATTGATGGCAATACGTTAATTAGTGACAGGGTAACGGTTGCCAGTGCGATCGAATGTTTTACCGTATCCGCATTTTCATAATCTTTGTAAGTACGCAGGCTGACGCCAAGTTCAGTTGCTGCACGTTCCCTCTTCCAGAGCAGACTCCTGCGCCAGAGTTTAAGCTGCCAGCCTGTCATTAAATTCCCTCCATTAGTGAAAAAATAGTATTCGCGAAAAGTGCAGAAACTGCACTTTTTTTTATCGATTTATGTCTTTGATCATCTTTTTCTGCAGATTTTCTTTATCGGCCCTGCAGGTAATTAAGTAGCGGCGCCTAACAGCTGTTATCGCTTTCAAATTCCGGAATACTTCCCTCCTTGCCGTCGGGCAGCGCCGTGCCTTCACGTTAGCCGGGCCGCTTCGCCTGCAAGGGACGCTGGCGCTCGTCATCCTCACCCGTTCCCCGCCGTGCGCGGGACATTCAGTCCGCTCCGGCGGCGCGTGCGGCTTCCGGTGTCGCCCCTGCTGGCTTCACTTTGCGCCCGGCTGCTGTGTCGGCACGGCGCAGGTGAGGCCGTGCAACCATTGACTGAGGAGAGAATCATGCCGAACTGGTGTGTAAACAGGCGGTGTGTGACCGGCCTGAAGGAGAATGTGAGTGAGGTGCGAGCGCTGATGCGGGCGAGGTATGTCCGGCATACGTGCGGGCTGAATCAGAAGGCATTCAGCTGTTTCTGGCGGGTTGCGCCGGGCTGCTGCGCCCGGTGACGGACAAAACCTGCTACCGGCTGCAAAGCCTGTGCTTGCCGGGGAACACATGAAGAAAATCACTTCAGCTAGTTGGCGACGTTACTCTGCGTCGACGGTGTGTAAATAATGGTTAATTTACCCGTATAGTACCCCGCAGCCTTATCCGCCAGATTAAAGGCTGGCGTGATGAGCTGTATGGGGGCAGGGACGCAGAGCGATACTCCGGGCACGCCCGGCAATACGACCTGACGCTGGATATTACGCTGGTTAGTATTGCTCCAGCTGATTTCGGTAGCGTTTTTTATCTCCTGAGCCACTCCCGTCGTCGGGTTAATGACGCTGACCTGGTAGTCAATGCGATTGGCAGCCTGCGTTTTGTCCGCGCCGGTGCGATAGACGGAGAAAAGTCCGGCAGCCCTGCCTGTCGCGCTCGCCCCCTCGTCGCTGAAGAGCATATTCACGCGGTTGCTTGAGGAGTTGCTGCCGTCATACAGGCACATATCCAGGGACGCGGTGCCGCTGGCGGTGGCGTTTTTACTGGTTCCCGGCCGGTTATTAAGGTTCAGGTCGACCCTTGGCGCGCTGTAGGGAAAGGCCGGAAAATAAATCTGCTGGTTATTGAGGTCCGTCACCGTCAGAACGATACTGGCCGTCCAGGTATACAGGTAAGTTGAGGCCCACTGATACAGGTCCTGTTTGAGCGTGGCACGCCACACTCCCGGGGTCGTGAGTTTTGCAAGCTCGCCTTGAGAAATGGTGTACGTAAAAAGATTGGTTGCCTCCAGTAAGCCATCACACCCGGTGGCAGAAGACGCAGGGTAATTTACGATAACCGCGCATGAAGCGGGCGTGATGGCACGGAAATCGTGGCGACCTGTGATATTGAGGTTTATGGAGGTCGAGCTGCCTTCAAGTGTAAATTTTAATGTAATATTTGCATCACTGGGGGACCCATTCTGCCACCATGCGGGGGCGGTGCGGTTACAGGCCCCATACGTTGAATCACTTGAACTCTTACATACCAGCGTATTACGGGCCCACTTTTGCCCGTCAGTGTCATCTCTGCCGCCTGAAAGATTGTCCCATATCGTGAGGGATGAGGGCACGGACATCCGGTCATATTTCGCCGTCAGCGTCGTGTTCCTGGCCATGGGAGCCTCGTAAACGGCGTAGCAGGGCGCTACACTGGAAACAAGAGCACCCATAATCAGCCCCAGATAACAGAATAATTTCACATTCTTTCCTTACTCGTTCATTGCCGTTGGGCGGGCATCACGAACGTTGCCCGCAGTCATCAGCTCAACCTGCTTCTGCTCTGCTCCCGGCAGGTTAGCCATGTCCGTGCTTTCGCACGCCGTTGCCCCTACGTAGCGCACCACGTCACGGACCGCCCTCACTTTCATGCTGCACTGCCAGAACGCCTGGTCCTTCATCACGTACAGCATTTTCAGCTGCCTGTTTGTTTCCAGCGTGAATCCGCCCCCGCCGAGTGGCGTCCAGGACATGACGTTAAGCGGAATTCCCCCCTCAAGCGGCCGGTGCTGCGCGTCGGTCATCTGCCCCAGCCACGTGTAGCGGGTACTGACCACAATGTCCCGGTTAAATACCCGGCCCGGGGTCATGAATAACGTACGCGAACCGGCTCCTTTGCTGATTTCACTGCTGGTACCTGCCGGTGATGACGCGGACTCCGCAATGGTGAACGTCGTCTCCCGGTAGCCGGGCACGGTAAACAGGGCGCGACTGTTGCCGCTTATATCACTCCGCCCCCCGCTGTCCAGCGATACGCTGACTCTTGAGTCCTTTTGTTCGTCGTCCTGCTCCACCCCCACCGTCACGGCCGAGGACGGGTTGCCGTCTCCCCACCGTCCCCAGAAGAGACCCTTCCGGTCGATAACAAGAGAGGAGCTGTAATTTCCGCTGCTGCTCAGCGTGTGGGCATTACCCGTTTTCTGCCAGGCGTCACTGACCGTAAGCGCGCCGCTGCCGTACTGCCCACCGGCCCGGCCGTAGGCCGAAGCGTTCACGGTGTCCGAATTGACGCCATAAAGTGAGGCACCCAGCTCGTTTTCACCCGTATCATCTGCGTAATGGCTGTAGGCCGCGTTGTAGCCCAGCCGGTCACCGCCGCGCTGGCTGGTCTGCCAGCTGGCGCCCGCAGACGCCGTGCTTCTTGACCGTGCGGTGCCGCCTGAGGCGCGCGACAGGCTGAATGTGAGGAAGGCACCCTTGTCCGTGCCGTCATAGCCGCTGTCTTTACGCATAAACGCATTAACGCTTGAGCTGACGTTGACGCTGCTCCATCTGAACTGTCGCGTCACGCCGGTCTGCCAGGTCCGGCTGCGCGAGCGAGTCTGGTATACCTGCTCCCAGGGCACGCCTGCCTGTGCGTTTTTGTCATCATCGGGCAGGTCACGACGATATACGTAACGGCCTTCGTTACTGCTGAGCGCATAGCCCAGCGTGCCGTACCACTGAGAAAAGGGGACGGACAGCATGACGTTAGTACTTTTATAACAGCCGCTGTAGCTATAGCGGTGTTCTGCCTGATTGTCACAGTCAGGTGCGGTCATTGACGAACGGTAGAAGCTGAGAGAAAAGCCGTCGTTGTAGTTAAGCTGCTGAATATTCCCCCGGGAGCCGTCGCTGCCATACAGATAGCTGGCGCGCGTTGTCATCATGCCGTCAAGGGGGCCTGAACTGAATCCGTGCGCCCAGTCTGCTGCACCTTCCCAGTAGCGTGCGTCGCGGAGGAGGGCAGCGCCTGCGGTCAGTGATGCGTTTGCGGTCACGGGCAGGCGCAGTCCGCCCTGCACAACGCGCCTGCTGTCATCATCAGAGCGCTGCCTGACGCCGCCGTCATCGCTGATGTTCCCGCCCTGAATAAACCACTGAAAGGAGCTAGGCTGCGCGCTGCCGGTACCGGTATAGGGCACGGTTTCGGTTCTGACCAGCTGGCTGTTTTCATAGATGCGCAAAGAGACGACATAGCTGCCTGCCGGGAAGGTTCGCGTGTCAAGTTCCTGCGCGCCGGCCTTAAGGTAGAAAGAGGAGAGCAGCTGGCCATCGCGGTAAGCATCCACCCGGGAGTCCTGGGAAAGGAAAACGTTAACGGGTGTGCCCCGGGAAACCTTATCCATGTTGACCCATGACAGGGTGGACCCCAGGCGCGCACCACGAATTTTACCCAGGGGCAGCTGGCTGAGGTTGATATTCCCGCCGGCGTTGCTGAAAATGTCGCGAGCATCCATCATTCCGCCCTGAACATAGACGCGCTTCCAGAGGTCCTGCCGGAAATAGGCGTTGCTGACCTCCGCCTCCTGCACGCTGGATGAACGCGCGCGCTGGCCGTGCCAGTTCCAGTCAATATTCAGATAGCCATTCTGCGTCACGCCCAGCGAACCGTTGCCCTGGACGGAGGCGGACTGATAGTTTCTGTCAGCAACAAAGTTGACATTTTGCTGATGAACCAGCGCATTACTGCTGTCCGCACTGGCGTCATAATAGATGTCCTGAGCGTCTTTTTTAGGGCGATACTGCGGCCCAAGAAATAAACCGGCCCGGGCATTATTTTCATCGTAAATAATGGCCATGCTGTCGGTGTCAATATAATCGCAGCCCGGTACCCTGCCATTAGTACCGCAGGAAAGGGTACCATTACGTCTTAAAGGAGAGCGGAGAGACTTCTGGAGCAGGGCCTGCAGGCCCGGTACGCTGGCATACTTTTTCAGTACGGCAGCAGTGAGCTCCCGGGGATGCATGAACTGAACAGTCTCCAGGTCAACCCTTGCCTCAAATACACCGAGAGACTCACCGTACAGTGAAACTTCCAGCATCATATTCTGCCCGCGGGCAAGCTCTTCAAATCCAGGAGGAACGCGCACCTCTGCATAGGACATGCCGCAGAGCGGCAGGGCGGCAATGATCGCTGCAGTCAGAAGTCGGAGTTTACTATTCATCCCAGGCTCCCTGAAAAAAAGACGGGACACACGTCCCGTCAAGGCTACATTGCGGGCGAATTATTATTGGCTAGGGGTGCCAGTAGCCTGAGTCACAACAAGGCTTACGACGCCGCTGTATTTGCCGGAGGTGATGGCTGCTTGCTGGTTAGCCTGTGAAATTACCAGCGGCACGATGGCGGAACCGTTAGTGATACCCGTCGGGAAAAGTGAGGCATAGGTGAGCACAGCCGCTGTTGTTGTTAACGCCGTGCCATTGACCGACACGCTCAGCGGGATCGCATTACCGCCGTTCCCGTCCGTCAGCGAGGGAGATGATGCAAGGCTGACATTCAGGTCCTTGTTAACGGCATTAGACCAGAACTTGATGTTCTGCTTGTGGGAATCCAGTCCCTTGCCCGGGAGGTACTGCATGGCAACCGAGGCCGGAAGTGCAGAACCGTCAGCCAGCGTCACGTCGACGGTTGAGTCAATATCGGCGGTTACGGTAATATCACGCTGTACGGCGCTGGCGCTGAACGCGGCCATAAGTGCAGCTGCACCAATAACGGTTTTGAGGTTATTTTTCATTGAGCATTCCTTGAGTGTTTTATATAAACCCTTCATTAATAAAGGGAGCTACCTTACCAGTGAAGCAGGCAATTCCATCACTTCAGTCGTATTTTTAATCCAGTTAAAATACTTTATTTTGTAAGTCTTTCCGGGAAGGAACTTTATTCCTGGAATGGAAACTATGCTGTCCGGGTAAAGCGTTATTTCCTTTTTTTCCCACTTACAGTCGCTGGCTGAGCTGCACGTACCGAATTCCTTCACGGGAATGCGAATAGTACCGCTATTGGTCACTTTTCCTGACGCAGGACTGTATTCCATTCTGGCAACCTCTTTCTGTGGTGCCACGTGAACCAGCACGCCCCAGATAATATTAACGCCCACCTGAGCGTCACCTGCTGCGCTTTTACTTTCGCCCGGCGAGAGATTGTATGTAATCTCATTAACGCCTTCAAAATAAACCCGCCAGGTGGTTTCTTTTTGCGGAAGGTTAACCGAAACAATTCTTACCAGCCTTTCGCCCCCTGCGGCAAGAGCCAGTTTCTGAGGCGTAATGATAAGCTGACTGGCGTCAGACATGTCAAAATCAACTTCATGTTCCTTATCAGTTGCAGGATTTAATATCTTTTTTAACTTAATCTTGACGAACTGAACGTCATTATCCTGGGAAATCACTCTTATCTGAGAAGATCCATTCTCTCCTACGGCAGTTTCCATCGGGTACACATACATAGCTGCATGTGTGGTTTGGAAAAAAAACGAAGCGCAAATTGCCGTTAAAAATTGAGTGGTGCTGGTAAAAGGCCAGATTTTCATCTATATGTCCTTAATTATTTGTCTGAGTGTGAGCGATTGTCATCTCCTTACTATTGCCTTAAAGGCGCGCAGGATATTATCCTGAAGATATCTTGAAGGTTAAAAATCAACCTTAAAATCCTATTTCAATTGAATGTTCTTTTTTTCTACAGCAGATTTTCTTTTCAGGAAGTTAGCGTTACCATCAGGATATGTCATATGCAAGATTGCCAAAATAATTGATGCCGTCAGAATGAAACTGAAATGTTAATTATTATATAAGAGAAGATTCAGCCAGCTAATGTGTGACTGAATTTAAACAAATTATTATTTAGATGGCACTTTAATTAAAATTTTTTTGCCTTATTTTTTACTAATCGGAGTGTTTGCACTTGAGGATTACGGGGAGGATGGAGGCGCTCATGTTCTCAAGTCACTGATTTTTCTAGATTTATAGAAAATAAAGAAAATTAAAAAGGTGTATCGATAAATCATCTTATCGCGCAGTGAGATGATTGAACGGCGCATTTCATCCCACTTACGGTGGATTCATGGCGGCAGCGTCAGTGCCGCTGAGTACAGACATAATATGGAACGAACTCACCGGAGAGCATTACTGAATTGATATTCAACCGGGAAATGAACAGTTCAACCTTACTTTTTGGCTCACGATAAAATTCCGGAAACCACACGCTGGCCATTTCAGGTGAGAGTTTATCGTCAATAGAGGCGAGGATTTGACCCGAGACCCAGGTATACCGCGAGCCGACATGATGACTGGTAAAGACCACCGTCCGGTTTACATTCTCACGGGTGCCATCTTCGCGAGTTACAAATCCGTTCATTGAGAGTGTTCCGCTATTTTCATCAATATTCAGTTTCGTCGAAAGACGCATAATACCCGACTCTCTGTGAAAGTTAATGTTGCCGGAGCAGGAGAAGCCGGATGTAATGCCATATCTATACCAGATCGTAAAAGACGTCAGTGCGACAGCCAGCCCCACGGTTGAGAGAAAAAAAATCCTTTTAATCATGATAATAACCCGTGTCTTTGTAAATAAAATAGTTTGAATAGCAGATGTCGTCCGAGAACAGGGCGATCTTTTCGCGGCAGTTTATCGCGGAGACCTTATTGCCGTAGGGATAATTGGTCAGATAAAGCACCCTGGGATCTTTACAGAAACGACTGAGGTAATCCACCATTTTAAGATTTTTGAAATCGTAAGCGCGGTTATTCTGATAAACCTCACAGGCCCCCAGTTTTCCCGTATTAACATAATTCCCGGGGGAAACCGCAGGGTAGAGGATGAGTGAGCAGGCGATAATCAGCAGGATGCTGAGCAGCAAAATATAACGCGGCCACGCAATAGTGACAGCACGCTTTTTTACCGCTGGCCCGCATAAAGTGTCTGATGTTCTGACAGAGGCCGAATAAATAATCGCAACCCCCTCGGGCTGAATCAGGCCCGGACTGCTGAATGTCTCACTGCTGCTTTTCATCTCTGACTTAGCCTTTACTGATTCTGTCTCACCGGCCTGCCGCAGAGCAGGGCGGGTTTCCGGCGGGTTCGCCTGTCCGGCCATTGCGCGTGGCGCGTCGCTGTTTTGCTCCTCAGCCCTTTCACTCTCTGCCGGGAAGAGAAAGCCCTCCGCGTCATCGCTGTCCTGATCCTGCTCCTCCGCCTGCATCGTTTCTTCTTCTTCAGGCGTGTCCATATTGATATAGGTTAGCGCAACAGAAACCTGCAGATTGAAGATAAAGCCCCGCCGGTGAATGGTTTCGATAATCCCATTGTCGAAATCCCCCGCCTGATTCAGCATTTTTCGTAAATAGAAAATGGTGTTATGCAGCACATTCAGCGAAGCTGTCATGCCAAAGCGTTCCCAGCCGAATTTATACAGGTCATCGTGAGTGACCAGTTTGCCATGATTTTCAATCAGTAACAGCAGGCAGAAGGCGCCTGGTGCTCTTAGTTTGACTTTAGTATCACTGTCCAGCCTGACCAGACATTTTTCAGAAAGAATAAATTTGACGTTATCGCCAATAATGTAAATGCGTTTCATTTTTATTAAAGCCCTGGCAGGTGATTGAAACAACGCTCTGTGAAAGGCGTTTTAATTATTTTTATCGCTGTTACTGTTCGTCTAAGAAAATTCCTAATCATTATTTATAGTCCATTCGGTAAAAAAAAGTAATTATTTTTATTAACTAACTGGCCTTTACTCATTAACTTATCCAAGGATAATGGTCGCCCCCTTCAGGTTAGTTGCGTAACGCACTGAATGATATATGTTTTTTTTGATTTATAAAAGTAAATGAAATTTAAGCTGCTCTTCTGCTTGGTTTTCTTAAAATGTTTTTCTCACTTGAAAGGAATAAACCCATGCAATCTGAATGGTCTCTGCCTGAGAGAGCAGAGCAGAGTACAATGCAAGTTATTAACGCCGCCGGAACAGAAATTCGCCTGAAAAGTCAGGAGGTGTGTATCATCTGGTTTCTTATGACCGGCATGAAACCCAGGGATATCTCGCTGCTCATGCAGACAACCGAGCAGAATGTCAGTTATTACAAAAGAACAGCTATGAAAAAGTTGCAGGTGAAAACCAATTTTGAAATGTTTTCATGGTTCCGGGGTAACAGAAGTGTGTTTAAGAGTGAGAAGGCCGAGTCTTTTATATTAAAACGCAGTTTATTTTGACAGTATTGATAATTTCCTTTGTAAATTAACTGACTTAAAGGGACGTAAGATGAGTAAATCTCTTAGTGATTCAGAGAAGAAATTATTGATGGGATGATCACGTTCCATGTAGAGAATCTGATCAAAGACACCGTTGAGCTTATTTATCAGACAGAGTGCGAGGCGGATGAGCAACTTAGTGAAGCTGGTATTCAGCGAGATTATGTATCACAACAGGTTTTCACATTCAATTTCTATGAACACGTAAGCAAGATCCTTACAAAAAGTGCTGATAAAGTTTAAGTCTGGGTTTTTTTTCACTGTTCTTATTTTAACTTAATGCAATATTTACCCATAAAAATGAATATTAATTCCGGGTAAGATAATCATTGACGAGTTAGTCTCGCGGGACATTCATTATACCTAGTGATATCCGCCTTGCTATATGATCTGACACCACTGTATAACTTTTTAATGAGGTATTAATTAGCAATATTTAAGTAAAAAATCGGTTTTTAGCGTCAGACATGGATTTCAAATTATAAATTTAGCCACAAAAAATACGGCACCCCCAAAAAATCCGGTGATGTAACTATGATTCATCAAAGTTACAAGTGGTTTTATATTGATTCCCGCAGCAAAAGCGGGCTTTCCACCTTGATGGTGTTTTTATGTGTTTGCTGATTAATGATATGCAGAGCGCTCAGGCGGCCAATTTCATAATGCGGCAATTGCACAGTAGAAAGTGGAGGAATGAACAGGTCGCCAATACTCACCATGTTGTCATAGCCTATAACCGCAACATCGTGCGGGATCCTTAGGCCCTCTGTCAGCAATGTCTGATATACCATAAAAGCAATGCGATCATTGCCGCAGATAACCGCATCAAACCATGGCTTGCCTTGTCGGATATGTTTCAACAACTGAGCAGGGATATCACGATAATGCTCATCACCCGCTTCCATATAAATATATTTAAACATGCCCGGATCTACTCCAGCTTCTATGCATGCACGCTCCAGCCCCTGATGGCGGCGACTGGTCGCCAGATGTTTTTCGGGTAAATGCATGCAGAGCGGACGTTTGTAACCGGCGGCAAGCATTGCCTTTACCGCAGTATACTGCCCCTGTTCATCATCCGGAATATAGCTTGCCACAGACTCGTCATGGCTTTCGCAGTTTGCGAGTACGCAGGGCAGCGTCAGGAGTTTTACGGGAATAGGTACCTGACGCAGTCCCATAGTGGTATAGATAATACCGTCAGGACGATGAGAAAGTAGTAAGTCAACCATAGTTTCCGGGCTGTCTTTAGAGAACATATTGACTACATAACTGTTCCAGCCGTGGGCCCGGGCCGTTTCCTCAATAGATAACGTAATTTCCACTGAGAAGGGTGTGGTTACTGTATCGAGCGCAAGCACACCAATGGTTCTTGGGGAAGTATGAGCGCCACGTATTTTTTTAGCATAAAAATCAGGTACATAGTTTATTTTGGCAATGGCCGCCTGCACGCGGGCGAGAGTTTCTGGCCTGAGCTGCTCCGGGCTATTTAGTGCGCGCGAGACGGTCATTATCGATACGTTTGCCAGATTAGCCACATCTTTCAGGGAAGTCATTCTGATACTCCTTCATTACTGCACTAATTAAATAAACATAACTTAATGAAATAAAACAAATAATAAATTTTTATTTTGCTTTAAGCATAAGTCCGGGCTTGAGATTTATCAGGTAAGTCGCTGCCACAGTCCGTCATGTTAACGTTAACCTTTGTGATTAACATCATAAATTTCACTAAAATTAGTCATAGTTATTTTTTGTTAACGTTAACATAGAGTGACTTAACCAATATGAGAACGTCGTGATGAAGGTTCATCGTTATTACAGTTACCCACTGCTGAGCGCGCTACTGTTCTTCTTTTTTATTACATGGTCTTCGTGCGGCTCTTTACTATCTATCTGGCTACATCAGGAGGTTGGCCTTAAAGCAGGAGAAACGGGATTCATTTTTGCGGTGCTTTCGGCATCAGCTCTTTTTGCTCAAGTCTGTTATGGTTTTATTCAGGACAAGCTTGGCCTGCGTAAGCACCTGTTGTGGTATCTGACGGCAATGCTGATCCTCTCCGGCCCAGCATATCTGTTGTTCGGATATTTGCTCAAAATTAACATCCTGCTTGGCAGCCTTTTTGGAGGTATCTTTATTGGCCTGACCTTTAACGGCGGAATCGGCGTGCTGGAATCTTATACTGAACGTGTTGCACGTCAGAGTCAGTTTGAATTTGGTAAAGCACGTATGTGGGGATCATTGGGCTGGGCATTAGCAACATTTTTTACCGGGCTACTGTTTAATATCGATCCAAAACTGAACTTTGCAGTCGCCAGTATTTCCGGATTAATTTTCATGTTGTTGCTGGCGAGGCTACACGTTTCTTCTGCGACACATGCCATGCAGGAAGCTGTTGCGGGAGGTAAAGTAACGCTACAGGACGCATTGCGCTTGCTGATTTTGCCACGCTTCTGGGCACTGGTGTTCTTTGTTGTAGGTATCTGTATTTATGGCGTTTATGATCAACAATTTCCGGTCTATTTCTCCTCGCAGTTTGCCACCCCGCAGGAAGGCAATATGATGTATGGTTATCTGAACGCTTTCCAGGTCTTCCTCGAAGCGGCAGGAATGTTTTGTGCCCCTTGGCTGGTAAACCGGATTGGCGCTAAAAGCGGGCTTATATTTGCTGGCATGGTGATGGCGATGCGCATGGTCGCCTCCGGTCTGGTCGAAGGGCCATTGCTGATTTCCGTCACTAAACTGCTTCACGCTGTAGAGTTACCCGTGCTTCTGGTCGCAATCTTCAAATACAACAGTCTTAATTTTGACAAACGCCTGTCGTCAACACTTTACCTTGTGGGCTTCGCCTGTACCAGTTCTTTGATAGCCTCGATACTGTCCCCTCTGGCAGGTTACAGCTACGAAAAGTATGGATTCGCTGAGTCCTACCTGTTCATGGGGATTTTGGTATTCGGTATTAGCTTCATTTCAATTTTTTTATTGCGCTCCAGCAATGCTTCGGCAGATTCGCAGATACCACAACTTTCAACTATCTGACTTAAAAGAGTGCAGACAATGACCTACTCGATTGCTAATGCTGAACACGAAATCCAGGCAAAGTGTAACACGCTCAATCTACGCTGGTATCCGCGCTATCATCTGGCCGCAAGAGCAGGCTGGATGAATGATCCTAACGGCCTGGTATGGTTCGACGGCTGGTATCATGCTTTTTATCAACATCATCCATACTCTAACCAGTGGGGGCCAATGCACTGGGGGCATGCACGCAGTAAGGACCTGGTGCACTGGGAACATCTGCCGGTGGCGATCGCTCCGGAAGGACCTGAAGACAGGGACGGGTGCTTTTCCGGTTCGGCAGTGGTCAATGGTGATATTCTGGCCCTGATCTACACGGGACACAAATATCATGGTGAAACTGCTAACGAAGACGAACTTTTTCAGGTTCAGTGCTTGGCAACCAGCCGTGACGGCATTCATTTTGAACGCCAGGGCATAATAGTGGATACACCGCCGGGCGTGCATCACTTTCGTGATCCGAAGGTCTGGCGCGAAGGTGATTACTGGTATTTGGTTGTTGGCGCTCGCATGGGTGACACCGGAGAGGTTCGTTTATATTGCTCAGAGGATTTGCACCAGTGGCATGAAGAAGGTGTACTGGATAAAGCTGAATCAGGAATGGGATTCATGTGGGAGTGTCCTGATTTATTTACTTTAAATGACAAGCGAGTGCTGATGTTCTCCCCGCAGGGATTAGCAGCAGCAGGCTTTCGCAACCGAAATTTGTTCCAGAGCGGCTATATCATCGGGGACTGGCAACCCGGTCTGCCATTTATTCGTACCAGTGAATTCGCAGAAATGGATTATGGGCACGACTTTTATGCACCACAAAGTTTTCTTACACCGGACGGGCGACGTATTGTAATTGGCTGGCTGGATATGTGGGAATCACCGCTGCCTGAGCAACAGGACGGCTGGGCTGGAATGCTTTCGCTGCCTCGCGAGCTAAGCCTTAGCGACGATAATCGCCTGCAGATGTGCCCTGTCAAAGAAATGGAGAGCCTGCGTCAAAATTGGTTCTCATGGCCAGCCAGAGCACTGAAGAATGAGCAGATAAGTGTGCTGGATGAAGCTGAGTCCGTAGAGGTAATACTTAATTGGAAAGGCGCTCTTAGTACCGCTGAACAATATGGTATTAGCCTTGGTAAGGGATTGCGGGTATATATGGATATTCAGATGCAGCGTCTTGTGCTGGAACGTTATTATCCGCAGTACGCTTTGTGCGGAGTGCGCAGTGTGACAATAAATCCCGACAATGATCTCAGTCTGAGATTGTATATTGACCGCTCGTCTGTTGAAGTATTCATCAATAATGGTGAGGCATGTCTTAGCAGTAGGATATATCCGGACGCGGGAGATAGGGAACTGCGTTTATTTGCATGGAATGGCAGCGCATTATTATCAGAGAGCGGCGCATGGCAACTTGAATAAATAAAATAATGTACTCGTATTCAATCAATACGTAAAGCAATTACGCTGGTTAGCGGTGCGCAGCCAGCCTTAGGAATGCCAATAAAAATGCATGGAGACGCCTGAAGTAGGTAATATTTATAATGGCAGGGGGTTTCGTCTGATATCCGTTCAATGTTGTAAATGGCTGTCTTTTCTGCTGTTAACTGTAATCCATAAATAAAATCTTTTAATCAATTTCTAACATGTAGAGACAGAGTATTTAAAATCCCATGAAGATATATATGTAGAGTATAATAACCATTAAAATGAAATAATGTGGGATGGTGAAAAAAACGATTTAACCAGATGGCTACTACCTGAATTTTTTTCTCTTGTCCCTGCAATGATACCCAGCAGCAATAGTTCCCTCGGTCACATTGATTGAAGAGTATGTTACTGTTACAGGTAACACCACCCTCATCTGTCATGGATTAAGGAGAAAATGTGTCTAAAACCGATTATAAAAAACTTACCTGGCTGCATCTTGGCGCAGGCGCTTTTCACCGAGCACATCAGGCATGGTATCTGAATCAGTTGCATCTGAAAGGAGACACGCGGTGGACAATTGCGTTAGCTAATATTCGCAACAGCCAGACGCAAGAGACACTGCAGCGCCTAAGTGCGCAAAAGGGACGTTACACGCTGGAGCTCATTTCTCCAGCCGGAGAGCGTCGCTACCAGACAATCTCCTCGGTCAGTAAAATTATCCTGTGGAACCCTGGCATGCGGTCATTGATTGAAGAGGGGGCACATCCAGATACGCGGATAATTTCTTTTACGGTAACAGAGGGTGGTTACTTTCTGAACGATGATTGCCACCTCGATCTTCAGCATCCTGCTGTTATCGCTGATTTAGCGGGGAATAGTGACCCCTTAACTCTGTATGGCGCATTAATCAGGATTTTACGTCAGCGCCTAGAGTCCAGCGCAGGGCCGGTCACGCTGCTCAGCTGCGATAATCTGCGTAACAATGGCGACAGTATTCTGACAGGTCTTACTGAATTCGTTCAGGCTTCAGACGACATCTGTCTGTTGAAGTGGACTAAGAGCAATGTATCTGCACCGAATAGTATGGTTGACCGTATCACCCCGAAATTTGACGAGAAAATATTTTCTCGCCTAGCTGAGCATGGAATCGATGGCGATCAGGTACCGCTTTCCTGTGAGTCATTTGCCCAATGGGTCGTACAGGACCGCTTTATTGCCGGACGTCCTGCTCTGGAAGAGGTAGGCGTCGAATTTAAAGACAACGTAATGCATTACGAAGAAAAAAAAATCCGCATACTCAACGCCAGTCACAGTGGCGTTGCTTGGGCCGGTGCGCTTATGGGAAAGGATTATATCGATGAAAGCCTCACACCTCAGGTAGTGCAGTGGATACGTGATTACGTAATGCATGATGTCAAAAAGACTTTGGAATTAAACGATGCCGATCTACGGGAATACTGTGACATTACGTTGAGCCGGTTCAGTAATCGCTGGGTAAGGGATACCACTCAACGCGTATCATCAGACAGTATTGCTAAACTGCATCAGTACATTCTGCCGGTGATCAGGGCGGTATATGCTCAGGGAGCAAGACCCCATGCCACAATGATATTGTCTGCTCTCTGGATGCGTTTCATGCAGCGCCAACAGAAAGAAACCTTACTGTTTGAATACGAGGATCGTGCCCTGGAAGAAGTGGACTTTAGGGCTATCTTCTGCGCTGAAGATCCGCTTCTTGCCTTTACTGAAAGTAAAAAAATCTGGGGTGGGTTATCTGGTCATCCCGAACTCTATAAAGATATGTTGCTGGCGCTCAAGTGCGTTGACAGAGGGTTAGAAGAGGCAGGAGTCATCGCATGAAAAATATCCTACTGGTTGTATTAACCATCATAGCGGCGCTGCTGTCGGCCTTTTTACTCTCTCCCTGGCCAGTATGGCTGGGCACGCTTGCTGCCTGGGTCACCACCGGGTCTTTCTGCCTACAGGTCCTTCACATTATTAAAAACAAAGATACCAGTGGACTATCACTGGGTATGTGGGGAGCTCTGTTTTTTGGTGTCAGTTGCTGGGCATGGTATGGCTTTCGTATGAGCGATATTCCAGTGATGACGGCAAATGGTATTACTGCACTCCTCGCACTGACTGTGATCTTATTAAAACTCTGGCATGAACGCCCTGTTTTCAACAAAAACAGCCGCAGGCTCGTGAGAATGCCTCGCGTCATACTCAAGCCACGCATCAGGCGGCTGCGCCCTCTTAAAACACCAGATGAATCCCGTTTAAAAAGAGAAAATAAGTAGTCATCACTGATGCACTACTTACATAGTGCAGAACTGATAAACGATAAACAGGCGGATCTCAAATGCGGCTTCGCCTGCTTTCCTGTATGGCGTCCCTTATGAAAACTACTGGCTCATGAACTCATCAGTGACACTCTCAGCTTAAAACTGTCATTGGGCTAAATATCCCCTTCCGAAAGCAAAACAGCATTGACTCGTAACACAATTGCTCACCCGTTCCCCGCCGTGCGCGGGACATTCAGTCCGCTCCGGCGGCGCGTGCGGCTTCCGGTGTCGCCCCTGCTGGCTTCACTTTGCGCCCGGCTGCTGTGTCGGCACGGCGCAGGTGAGGCCGTGCAACCATTGACTGAGGAGAGGATCATGCCGAACTGGTGTGCAAACAGGCTGCGTGTGACCGGCCTGTCGGAGAACGTGAGTCAGGTACGGGCCCATATGCGGGGAGAGGTGCGTCCTGCATACGCACGGGCAGAAGCGGAGGGTATTCAACTGTTCCTGGCAGGCTGCGCTGGGCTGGGCTGCTGCGTCCTGTTACGGACGAAACGTATGCGCCTTTCCCGGCGCTGACGGCGGCGGGGAAGGGTGAAGATACGCCGGAAAACCGCGCCTTTACGCAGTGGCTCGTGCAGCTGCGCGACGGCGCGGAACTGACGGACGAAACCTGCTACCGGCTGCACGACCTGTGGCTGGCCACCGGTATCCGAAGCTGCACGTGGGATGTGCTGGATGATGAGGCACAAGCGGTGATGAATAGTTTATGGAAGCGTAAGTTTTTCGACTGGTCAGGCATGCGCGGGAGCAGTGTGAGTGAGTTCTGGATCAGCACGAGTGACAGTGATTCTATTGCAGACGGCTCTGCTGAATTTGACATGCATCTGCTGCTCCCCACCCGTCTCAATGTGGAAATTAACGGTTTCAACGGTGGCCTGCTGGACGGCGTGCCAGGCGGCTATGAGTTTAATATCGCGCAGTACGGCGTGAAGTGGCCAATGGGGTACGCACTGGAGGTGGGTGATTGCGGGCCGGACTTTATGGAAGTGCATTTTGACACCCCC
The DNA here is from genome assembly GCF_022647325.1 of Pantoea deleyi. NCBI lineage: Bacteria > Pseudomonadati > Pseudomonadota > Gammaproteobacteria > Enterobacterales > Erwiniaceae > Pantoea > Pantoea deleyi. Next base: position 24,116 of record NZ_CP071408.1, on the reverse strand, counting down.
TGGTCTCCGCCGGACAGCCGGGTCTTTGAAGCTCTAAGCAGGCGTTTCAGTGTGACTGCTGAGCACTGGTACGCAGAAAGCGGCTGTAACTTCTGCGGGTTCGCTGCCTACAGCGATGGCGAACTGACCGACAGCCGTTGCGGTGAGCTGGAACGGGATGAAGAGGACGAGGACGGCATTGCGTGCGTGACCGGGCCGGACTGGATAGTAAACAACATCGGCCATTATGGCGGCTGACGGGAGACGGCGGGGGAAGCCCCGCCGGACAGGATGATGAAAAGAGAACTTACCCTGGCGGGCCTGATGGCCAGCCTGTCGGGATTTGCCCCGGATACGCCGTGCGTGGCCCACATCTGGATGGCGGACGACTTTGAGGACATTGACCCGGAACTTACGCCCGGTGAAGTAACTACAGCGATCGAACTTGCGGACAGGACGCTGGATGCTGATATCAGTCTCAGCTGGGGATTTATGCGCGACTGTGCAGAAAGCATGAAGGCCCGGAGGGAGACTGAATGAACATCTGGCTGGTCAGTTATCAGGAAGAAACAGGCAGCACCTCACACGAATACCACATGCTGCTCAGCGGGCAGGACTTTAGGCTGGCCGAAGCCGCATGCGAACGGATGGGCGAAAACTGGTGGACACCGGAGCGCCCCGACTGTTCGCAGGGCTGCTACTGGCAGTTTGATCGGGGCAGCGTCTGGCTCAAAAGCATCGTTCTGCTCGATGAACGTGAGGCAGAAACGCTGGCCGGACTGCGGTTCCTCGATGAGTGGAGGGTGAGCGGTTCGCCGGATGCGCCCGTCATCTGTGACCGCAGCGACTGCCGGTGGGAAGATTACCGGCCCTGATATTTTCATCCGATGCCGCCCCGACCGGCGGCATCTCATCTGTAAGGGATAATGAAGTCGCTTCGCTCCGCCTCTTTTGCCGCTTCCCGTCCTGCGGCCGGAAACCGGCAGGGATAAAGTGCCGTGCCCTCACGGTAGCCGGGCCGCTTCGCCTGCAAGGGAAGCTTCGCCGCCATCCTCACCCGTTCCCCGCCGTGCGCGGGACATTCAGTCCGCTCCGGCGGCGCGTGCGGCTTCCGGTGTCGCCCCTGCCTGCTCCGCTTTACGCCCGTCTTTGTGGTGGTCACGGCACCACAGGGGTGCCCCCCTACACTCAGGAGCATAACTATGTCCCGATTCATGCGTGGCGACAGCGTAGAGATCATGGCCGGCTTTCCGGATAACAGCATCGACTTCATTCTGACCGATCCCCCGTACCTCGTCGGCTTTAAGGACCGCTCCGGCCGTTCGATCGCCAACGACGTGAGCGACGAGTGGGTGCTGCCGGCCAGCCGTGAAATGTTCCGCGTACTTAAAAAGGACAGCCTGGCGGTGAGTTTCTACGGCTGGAACCGCGTGGACATCTTTATGCAGGCATGGAAAGCGGCGGGCTTTCGCGTCGTCGGGCACCTTGTGTTTACCAAAACGTACGCATCGAAATCGGCATTTGTCGGGTATCAGCATGAAAGCGCCTACCTGCTGGCTAAAGGACGCCCGCCGCTGCCGGCGAAGCCTTTACCCGACGTGATGCCCTGGCAGTACACGGGCAACCGGCACCACCCTACCGAAAAACCGGTGAGCGTGTTGCAGCCGCTTATTGAAACCTTCACGAAGCCCGGCGACCTGGTTTTAGACCCGTTTGCAGGTTCCGGCTCGACCTGCGTCGCGGCTGACCAGTGCGGCCGCCGCTGGATCGGGATCGAACTGCTGGAGCAGTACCACACTGCCGGCCTGCGCCGCCTGGGTGAGCTGCGCGCTGCCCGTTCCGCCCGTGCCGCATAACATTTTTCTTAACCAGACCAGGAGCACAGCATCATGACAGACCAGACACTGACAACCGATAACACGCAGCTTACCGACGATATTAACGACCTGGAGGAATCGCTTTACGAGTTTCATCTGCGGCTGCGGGACATGACAAAGCGCCATCTTTTCCGCGGCGCGGCGCCGGCCCAGAAGATGGCCGGAATGCTAATCGAGCAGATTGATACAGAACTGGTTGCGCTGTACCGGCGCGCTGCCGAAATGCGCAGCCACCTGAAATAACGGACCGAGCGGTCATTTTATGGCCGCCTGCTGTCTGTACTCAGATACTGCGGCCGCCGCGCTTTAGTCCACAGGGTTATCGCCAGTCTATGCACCCGGATTGTGGACAAATGCAAATCGGATGTTGCTGCGCGCCGCTTTATTCCGCCATGCGGCGGGACAGGGCAAAAAAACCTATCCGTGCGGACTGCGGCCGGTGCCGTGACTTCACTTTAGCCCGGCCGCTGCGTGTTCAAGAGATCGCTCCGCTCGCCATCCTCGCCCGTTCGCACTCGCTCCGCCGCGCTTACTTCCGTCGCGCCGCCGCTCAGAAATTCGCGCCAGCGCCGTGCGTAATCCCGTCTCCCGCTCGCTTGCGCTGCGGCCTGCGGTGTCGCTCCTGAACACTCCGCTTTCCGCCGGGCTGTCATTCAGTCACGGCACAGGCCGGAACTTTAACCCCCTCTGACTGCTGAGATGTCTGATGAACACACAACCCCACGTTTTACAACCGGCGTCTGTTCTGGCCGATTTTGTCAGCCTGCGTTTTCTGCCTTCCCTGTTTGGTCACGATTACGCGCAGGCTGAAAACAACGTGTACCTCTACGCCAGCCGCTACCTGGCGAACTATGACGGTACGGTCTGGGATTTCGTACAACTGCCGGGCGGCGGCGGGTACATGAAGCCGGAAGGCGAAGAACGCTACATGTATTCAAACCCGTATCACTGGACGGAGCTGGAAATTAGCGCCGACGCGGCGGGGATCATTATCACGGCGCTGGTTCTTAACCATCGCAGCTGGCTGTACGACCGCCACGACGACGAAGAACTCAGCGCGCACTTCTGCCAGCGCCACCGCCAGCTGATGGAATGTGTGAAAGGCCATCCCGAAGCCGCCGCCATTTTCTGTGCCCTGAACTGATAAATCACGGGGCGGCATGGCCGCCCCTCTTAAAAGGAAAAGACCATGTACGGAACCGTTAACGAACTTTGCGCCCGCCTGTTGCAGCGTTTCAAATCTGACGAGCTTATGACGCTGATTATCTGGACAAAAGAGGACGTGTTGGCCGTTCTCGACGACGAAAGCGTAACGGAAGAAACCGCCGCTGAAATCGTGCAGCAAATCTGCGGGCTGGACGCGCAGCACGATTATGGCGTGAGCCTGGAAACCCTTCAGGCGGTGCTGGAGAACATCCGCAAGGAGGAAAAGCAGGCCCGCGTGGCGACCGTGCCCGCCGCCGCGCTTGAGTCGGCACTTAAAGTGGCGTGGGACTTTATGCGGCTTGAGGATGCACAGAACGGTGAAGGCGCATCTGCCCGCCGGTTCCCGGCGGAAACGGCGGCGCTCTTTCGGATCAGTGCGCTGCTGAGAGAGCAGAGCGGCGAATAAACACGAATCTGACAGCACGGGGCGGCAGGGCTGCCCCGGTAAGGAGAAAACCATGTACGGAACCGTAAGCCAGCTGTGTAACGACCTGAAAATTCAGTTTGAGGGCGACAGGAAGATCACGCTGATTATCTGGCGTAAAGAAGACGTGATACGGGTTATGGGGGAGGAGCACGTAACGGCGGAAACCGCCGCCGAAATCGTCTGCGACCTCGCCACGTGGGACAGGGATGCGCAGCACGAGGCGGGTGTGGGAGCCGAAACCCTCCGCGTGCTCGCCGATAACACTCGCTATGCCGCCGGACAGCTTAGCCGTCCCGTGACCCTGTCTGCTGGCGATCTGGAAATACTGATGCAGGCGGCGGGCAGGCTGCCGGATGCAGGCTCAGGCAGACAAACGGACGCGATTCAGGCCGCACTCAGGCGCGCATACCTCGCTATAAACCAGTAATAAAGGGGGCCGGGCAGGGAGGCCCGCTGCCGGTTCCATCCGGGCAAAACCCCGCCGCCTGCACCGGCAACAGCGGCGGCAGGGCCTGCGGCCCCACCGCCCGTGTCCCTGAAGGCATTACGGAACTCACGATGAAAAATCCGCCTGTGCGTGCGGCTGCAGGGCATTAATTTGGGCGGGTTCAGGATTCAGGGCCGGCATGATGTAGTAAAAACAGGTCTGTTTTTAAGGATCTTACGCGGTTTCTGTTTCAGCAGTCTGTTTTTCCCCGTGTTCAGAATCTGCGGCATGACTGCCTGTCCGGGAACAGGGTTTTGGGCGTCCGGGCGCGCTGTCATGCTGCGCACCGGGCCGGCAGGCCGTCCCGGCCCTGCGGGTTTCCATCGCTGACGCAACCCCTGCAACCGGCTGTCGCCGGTGCCTTCACCGCCCCGGCAGAGGGGCCGCCGCGGCTCCAGGGAGGACCGCCGGGCGGTCCCTGACGGCTTTTACTGCCTTCCGGCCCGGACTTTCGCGGAGGGCTTTTCGTAGCACCGTCATCCGCCCTGCCGTACAGGTTCGCTTCGCCGTTCCTCGCCCGTTCGCACTCGCCATAAACCCGGCTCGCTTGCGCTGCGGCCTCCGGTGACGCCCGTACTCCGGTCGTCTGCCGTTGCTCCTTTGCCCTTCGCCGCGAAAGGCCAGACCGGAAAGATAAAACCCGCGTCAGAGAAGGTCTTTTTCGGGTCCGCAGCGCGTGCTGCACCTACTCAGCCGGATTTAAGGAGCCATGCCATGAAAAACACAGTCGCCAACGTCACCCCTGATTCAACCGCCAATCGTGCTGCAGTTGAGATGAAGTCCAGCCATAACGCGCAGAACCCTGACGGCACCGCGTCTAAAGTCCCCGGGCCTTGCCTGGAGAGCGTCAGTGATAACGTCCGCTTTTTCACCCGCCTTCAAATTCGCGATGCGCAGGGAAATTACGTTATGGCCACGGAGAGCCAGATCCTGGAGGAAGCCGCACGCGCTATCGATCATCGCTATCCCACCGGGACATTCTTTGCCGCACCTGACGTATCTGAGGCTTTTTTTAGCGCAAAACTTGCCTGGCGCGAAAGGGAAATTTTTGCGGTCGCATTTCTGAATAACCAGCACCAGTTGCTTGCCTACGAAGAGTTATTTCAGGGGTCTGTTTCAAGCGTCGAAATTCATCCCCGGGAGGTGGTGTACAGGGCGCTACAGCTTAACGCATCAGCGGTTATTGTGAGCCACAATCACCCCTCGTTTAAGAATGAGCCATCCCGGGCAGACATTACGATAACCGGACGCTTGCAAAAGGCCCTTGAGCTGGTCGCTGTACGGCTGATTGACCATATCATTGTGGCAGGGAACGAGACTGTTTCACTGGCTGAGCGGGGGCAACTCAACGGGTAAACCGTTGCAACCTAGCTGGCAGGGTTGCCCCTGCCAGCCCCTCTTCCGGTCCGGTATCCGGGCCGGATTCATGCCCCTGATACAGAGCTGAATCCCATGACTCAAGAAGAAAAATTTACGCTTAATACCCTGCAGGCTTTCACCGCCTGCGATTTTGAAGCCTACCGCGATCGGGGCGAAACCTTCCGCCAGCGCCTGACCGGGGCCGTTCTTAACGCGCTACAGCTGCCGGACTGCTGGCGCACTGACTGCGAGATGCGCGGCGAGTGGGGCGGGGCGTACCCGGTTCATCTGCGACTGACCCGCACCGATGCGGCTGGACTTGCCATCGAGCTGGTAAGCCCTTCGGCAACTTCGCCGCTGTGGAGTATGGTGCTTAACGACATACGCACCCGCTCCAGTGTACGGCTGTGCGTCAGCTACGGGTTTGAACCTGCGGTGATGTCCGCCACGCTCAAAAAAATCACAGAGTACACGCGGGCGGGCTTCACGGGGGCCGGTGAGATGGTTACCGCGCTGCTGATGGGAGGACACGCCGCATGATCCCGAAATCACTCTCTCTCGTCACCCTGCTGCCAGAACGTCAGGCCGCCCTGCAGGCCATCGTTTCGGTTGAGCACGCGCGGCAGCGGGGGACGCGGCTGGCCCGCCATCCTTACGCCGCCGCGTTTATGAAGCAGCTGAGCGGCAGGGGCCGCGTCAGCGTCCAGACATTAAACCGCATCCGGGGCATTTACCTGCGCCCGCGCGAAAAACGCGCGCCGCTGCCGGAGTGGGAAGGGGCGCTGGATATTTTCCTCAGCACGGCGGGTGAAGTGTGCCCGCTACCGCTGCCAGGCGAGCTTGCCACCACGCTGTTTCCCGAGGCCGTTTTCCGCCGGGCAGAACGTGCAAAACACGCTGCAGATAAGACAATTAATCACGCTACGCGGCGGGAACGGCAGGCGGCGGACTATCAGGAACGCCAGCTGGAGAACCGCATCCGTCAGGCTGAAACTGAGCTGGCTTTCCGTACGCCGGAGACGCTGCGCGGCTGGTTCGCCATCTGGTGTGACAGCGTGCCGGAAAACGATATGAAGAACATGATCGCCGCGTGGGCGCGGCGCTTTCCGTCGCTAAAGGGCCTGGAAACCCTGCAGCCATATGCCGGAGATGTTGTCTGCGAAGTGGCGGGAGAAATTCACCTGCGATCGCTGCACATGGACAGCGCGCAGAAGGGCATGAACCGCTGGCTGGTGCCAAACAAGCTGACGGCCCGGAACATCTCTTCTCAGGGCGGTAAAAAATAACAGCGCAAAGTGTTTCTCGTGGAGAAACATGTGGTATACTGTTTCTCAACAGGAAACGCGGAGCCGAAAAGTGATTAAAAGCTGGAAGCACAAAGGACTACAGAAGCTGTTTGAGAAAGGTGATATCAGCGGCGTACAGGCAAAGGATGCGGAACGCATCCGGCTTCGCCTGCTGGTCATCGATGAGGCGCTTTCCACGGATGAATTCAGAAACTATCCGGGCTTTCATTTTCACCCCCTGAAGGGCGACAGAAAAAACCTGTTTTCCATCACGGTCAGGGCTAACTGGCGTATCACCTTCGAATTCACAGACGGCGATGCCTATATTCTTAACCTGGAGGACTACCACTGATGGCCATGTTCAATCCCCCGCATCCAGGCGGCCTGATCACCGAGTACATCGAAGATAATAATATCGGCCTGCGCGGGCTGGCGAAAGAGCTGGGCGTGTCCGCAGCGGCGCTTAGTAAGGTCGCCAGCGGTAAGGCGTCTGTCAGCCCGGAAATGGCTGTACGACTGGAGGCGGGGCTGGGTATTGCGGCGCGCCTCTGGTTATCCATGCAGGCCGCCTGCGACCTGCACAAAGCCCGTGAAAATACGGACGTTTCCGGCGTGCACCTGCATCCGGGCGTGATGACCGCTTCCGCACAGGATCGGCCCGGCAAGTAACCCTGCGGAAGATAAACTTACACCGCGCCGCCTGGCGCGGTTTTACTTTGTGCTTTCTGCCAGCCCGTAACGGCAACACCGCCGCCCTGTGGGCCGGGAAAACCGGTGCTGGCGCACCGGTCCTCTCCGCCCGGATGCGTATGGCCATAATCTATCGGCCCGGTTCAGCTTCTTTTTTTCTCCAGTCAGTTCTGACTTTACGCCGCATAAAAATATGCTTAAACAGCAACAGCAACAGCAACAGCAACAGCAACAGCAACAGCAACAGCAACAGCAACAGCAACAGCAACAGCAACAGCATGGCCCCCTTCGGCTCCCCGGCAAGCCGGGTCGTCGAGCCCTACTGCGCTAACCGGCAAAGCCGGTAAGCTCCGCCGGAACGCGAAAGGCCGCGCTCCGTGCCTGACGGCTAGGGTCTGATGGCTGAGGTCAACGGCTGCTGCCGGCTTCGCCGTCGCTTTCACCGTCCCGGCGAACCCCCGCCGGGCCTTTAAGGTCAGCCCGCGGGGCGGTCTGAAAGGTCCCTTCTGACGCTTCCCTGCATTCCGGCCAGCCCTTGCGCGGAGGGCTGGTCGTAGCACCGCCGGTTCAGGCAGAAAGGGGTGAATTGCACGCCACCAAAAACTTTTCGCCAGGGGCCGCAAAAACTTTTTGTCGTCGCCCCTTTATGCCCTCACTTCGTCGTTGCTCCTTTGCCCTTTGCCGCGAAAGGCCAGACCGGAAAGAAGAAACCCGCGTCAGAGAAGGGCTTTTCGGGGGCCGCGCGGCGGTCAGCCGGATCATTGATTTCAGACAGGAGCACATCATGACCACAATCCAGACGGGCATCACCACCGAAATGCGCTGCGTAGCGGCGCTGGGTGACGGCGCATTTACGCGCGAGCAGGCCACTCACGTTACGGCCGCGTTCAGCAATGTTTTCATTGAGGACGATCAGGGCAGCCATTTTCGCCTTGTCGTGCGCGAGCCGTCAGGCGCACTTATCTGGCGCTCGTTTGATTTTGAACATGATGCGGGCTACTGGCTGCGCAGGTACATCAACAGCCACGGTGTGTGTCAGTCCCTGCGTAGCCATCTGACGGCGCTGACGCAGTATAAGTCGATGCAGAGCGCCGCGATGCAGCCGCAGCTCGACATGGTGGCGGCGAGCCAGCCGCAGGACGCCACGCAGGCCGCACTCACCGAAGCGCGGCAAGCGCCGTCGGCGGAAAGCTATTTCCAGCAGACTGCATCAGCGCAGGCGAAGCAGACCGGGACCATGAGCGAGCGGGAGTTTGAAGCGTTTGAGGTCGGGCGCCGTTACGCCAATACCGCGTGGGTCACCGACCTGCAGGCCATGGACGGTGACAACCTGGCACGTGAAATGGCGCGTCAGCAGAGTCTGGCCAACTGGCTGGCGCTCGGCATCAAAAATGAGCTGCGACAGGCCAATATCATTAGTGGCCAGCAGTTGGCGCTGGCCGCAAAAAATGAGTACGCCCCGCAGTTGCAGTCGCTGTCGGCGCAGATGAGCGCCGGCGTCAGCGCACAGTAATCCTTCCGGAGAGAACATGACAACAATTGAGAGTTTTGCGCCGGACGCCGGCGCACTTTTTTCCCTGCTGGACGCGGGTGCCGGTCCGGTGCTGGTAAACGACCCCTGTGGTGCCCTGTGGGACGAGTTCTGGCAGGCACCGCATTGCCGAAACGTGTGGCAGTCCTGGCGGCTGGCGCCCGGCCAGACGCAGGAGGGCGACGTCTGGGACGCACTGGCTGCGCTGCGACATGTGCACGCCGCGGACGGTGCCGCGGCGCTGGCCGCCGCGCTGTTTCCGCCCGCGACCCACACTGACCTGACGCGCCGCCTTATGGCCTGCGTTATGACCTTTGCCAGCGATACCGGACATTTTAACGGTCAGTCCTCCGGACTCGGCGCACTGGCCGGCCTGCTCTGGGCCGATGACCTATGGGGGGCGATAACCCGCTGGAGCCGCCAGTATCCGTATCATCCTGCTCTGCAGTCGGCACGCGCGCTGCTGACGCGTGAAGGGGCAAGCGAATCGGTGCTGGCCATCTCCAGCCGCATGACCATTTTTCACCACCCGCACGTGGCAGAGACGTTCACCGGCGCACCCGGGTTCCGCCTCAGTACGCTGCGGCTGCGCCCGGCGCAGGTCATCTTTCTGACGCCGGACATCCGCTGCATGGAAAGCGACGAGCTGACGTCGGTGTACGGCTTTCTGCTGCATGCACTGCAGTCCATGGCGTCGCTTCATAACGTTAAATTCTCACTCGCAGAGCCCGTCAGGGCTGAAGAAGGAGGTGCCCGTGAAACCTTCTGAATCAGGTACCCCGGATAAGGGCGAAAAAAAAGCGCACATTACCCCGAAGCGTGCTGGCTGGATTGCGCTGAATATTTTCCTGCCGGCATGGGAAGTGTCGAGCTGGACGCGTCATGCCGGGCGCAACGTGTCGCGCCTGTGGCAGCGCATCCGGGAGGTGACGGCCGGGCGCGGGGCAGGAGACTACCGCCCCGCAGACTGGTCACAGGCGGTTCAGGACAGCGGCCTTACGCCTGAGCGTCTTGCGCGCAATCTGCGCGTCAGCCGCTGGATCTGGTGGGGGCTGATGTGGCTGACAGGCCTGCCGGTCATGGGTTTTATGCTGATGCTGATCGCCGCAGGCAGCAGCATCAGCGGCACCGGCTGGCTGCGCGTAGGCTGCGTGATGGTTGTGCTCCTGCTGCTCGCGGTAACCGGCTTCGTGCAGGCGCTGGCGGTGAGCTACCGCCTGTGGCAGCTCTCACAGAGGCGGGTATCGGCGTCAGAAGGGGGGAGTTTTCAGGCCTACCTGCAGGAGACGCGCTGGTGCCGTCAGGTGCTGAGCGGCGGCCTTTTCTGACAGAACGCTGAGCGTCACTGTGCCGCGGTGTGGTCACGTACATCAGCATTGCGGTCTGCGGGGCTAGGGCTACACTAACCTGCCAGGAATATTCTTAGCCACCGGAACCATCAGGTCCGGGGCACGCGAAGGAGCGCCTTACTTACACCATAAAGAGGCAATCTATGTATATCCGACTGGATGTTTTTGCCGGCATGCTCGGGCTCAGGCCCGGCGATCTGCTGCATGCCGTACGTACGACCGGCCAGCTTGACGGTCTGCCGCTTCCGGCACGGCGTCAGGTACGCGGTGCCGCCGTGATGTTCAACCAGTCCGAAGCCATCGCATTTTCGCAGCGCTGGCAGGCCCGTAAACCCGAACCGCCTGCGCCGTCATCCGGTGAGCCGCTGATGTCCGTTGAAGCTTTTGCTGAGCAGACAGGTATTGCCCCGCTGGCACTCTGGCAGGCGGCCACCACCGGTAAAACCCTGAAGGGCATTCCGGTTCCGGTGGCTGTTAAATCGTGTAATGGCCGGCTGATGTTTGAGCCCGCGGCCGTTACGCAGTTCCTGCAGCGCTACCAGGCTGTTCCTCTTAAACAGCGGTAAAGCACCTGTCTGCGGGCATGTGCCGGTACTGCCCGCCTTCGCTGCCTTCTGATACCGAGACTGTAATGACACGAACTGACTGGCTGTATAAATTCCGCCGTATTCATAATCCGGACACACTCGAAAAGCTTTATGAGCACCTGAGTTATACCGGCGATCCTGCTGAAGAATTTGTGATGACGCAGGCGTATGACCACCGCAAGGCGGAACTCGCCACGGGTAAACTATTCGATCGCGTACCGCAGCACGTGTGGCATTTTGTGAAGTAACCCTTTCTGACTCCGTCCTTAGCGGACGGATGTCCCCCAGCCGGTAAGCGCCGGCACGTCCAGGAATACATATCATGCTGATTAACGCACTGAGATTCATCGCCCGGGTAGGCGGTATCGTGCTTCTGCTCTGCCTGTGCCGGTCGCAGGCAGAGCCCCTGATGGAGGCCGTTTTCGCCGGAAGTTTACCCGCCACGGGCTGGGTTATCCTGATTTACCTGATATTAATCGGCACCGCATGCGCGCTGGTGCTTCCGCTGACTGCGGCTGTCATTGTTATCAGCCTGATCTGCAGTGCGTCTGACATATTCAGGCACCATCTGAACCTTATCCTGCGGGACGCCGCCGCACTCCGCTGCGGCCGCTGATTTACCCCCCTTGTATGGCCGCACAGGCGGTATTCACTCCTTCCTATCCGGTCAGGATATGACCTGCAGGTAAACCATGAAGCTACTGACTAAAATTCAGGCGGCAGCATTGCTGTGCGCCGCGTCCTGCCCGGCCTTTGCCGACAGCGTGGACTACCAGACCATCAGCGATGCCGCCAGCAAGACCGGTGACCTGTCCCGGCAGGCGCTGGTGATGATTTTCGGCGACGTGGTGCTCACACCCTTTCAGCCCGGGCAGGCGACACTTATCGGCTCGCTGTTTGCGCTACTAAACGGCGTACTATGCGCGGTGGCGCTGGTGTGGTTCCTCATCGTTACGCTGAAAACCCTGTTTAAAGGCGGACAGGATGGCAAGGTCTTCAGCGCTGGCCGGTCCATGCTGCACCCGGTAATGAGCTTTGCCGGCTTTATTACGCTCATTCCAACGGCATCAGGCTGGTCGCTGTCGCAGCTGGTGATGTTGTGGGCGGCTTCGACCATGGGCGTCGGCAGTGCCAACCTGTTTACCGACAAGGCGGCCGACATGATAAGCAGCGGCATGTCACTGGTCGTGCAGCCCACCGCACCCTCCACGCGATCGGCGGCGCGCGCCGTGTTTGAGATGAACCTGTGTAAGTACGCGACAAACAGCGAGCTTTCCTCGCTTTATCAGGACGGTCAGGCACGCACGGCGCTGATGCAGACGAAGGGCGGGAACGGCGACTACACCACCGGTAACGGCAGTGCTTTGTGCGGAAGTGCCCGCATTCCGGAGCCTTCAACCGGTGTGATGGACAGCCTGTTCGGGTCAGCGGTAAATACGGCAGGTGTCACCTCGGCGTCACGGGGCGCACTGGACACCATGCAGTCTACGCTCGATGCGGCCGCACAGGCTTACGTCGCCAGCTATCTCAGCCGGCGTGACCAGGACAGTGGCACGCTGGCTGATCCTGAAACCAGCATTCAGAACGCGGCGGCCGCGTATGAAACCACGGTGAATAACGCGCTGAACCAGCTGAACTACAAAGACTCACTGCAAAGCCAGCTGACAACGCAGCTTAAAACCTACGGCTGGATTTCGCTGGGTGCCTGGTACAATACGTTTGCGACGGCCAACAGCAAAACGAATGAGGTGGCCAATGCGGCTCCGGTGACGTCAGGCAGCAGTCTTCACGGCGAAACGGGAACCGGCGATCTTTATCATCAGGTCTTTGCGGCATATCGTTCACAGGTTCAGAATAGTACATACACGGCACCGCTCGGCACACAGACGGCTAAAGATGATGGAGCTGCTTCAAGCGCAGTTGATCCTGATGCCATATTTGTCGGTTTATTTAGAAGTCCAGTTCAGCGTTTAACAAATGCATTAGCAACTGGAAGGGTTGGAACTGAAGCCGATTTTTCAAATCAGGTTAACCCTTTAATAAAAATGCAGACAATTGGTGACTATACGTTATGGGCAACCGAAGGCGTATTGACCACTTATACCCTCGTTTATGCTGCCGCTTCTTCGGCGGATAACTCCATCCTCGGGACCGTCGGCAGGCTGATGCCATTCATGAACGTGACTGCGGCAGCTAAAGATGTCCTGGCTCAACTTTCACCGGCGGTTTATTTCCTGTTGTTGCTCTTACTTGCAGTAGGTTTCTCACTGGCGGTGTTTCTGCCTGCAGTACCGTTCCTGTACTGGATGGTGGGGGTATTTAACTGGCTGGTTAGCGTCATGGTGGGCTGTGCTGCGGGGCCGATGTGGTCTGCAACTCATCTGGGTGCTGAAGAGGATAAGGGAAGCCGCAGTGCGTATGGCTATATCTTCCTTATCGATATGATGCTGCGTCCCTCTCTGATGGTGCTCGGGTTCTTCTTTGCATCGGTTGCAGTTATGGCAGGCGGAACACTACTTAACCTCCTGTTTGGAACGGCACTGGCCAATGCAAATGCTGACTCGCTAATGGGGCTATTTAAATTGGTTGGATGGCTTCTGATTTATGCGCGCATAGCGACCTTTGGCGTAACCCGTGTATTCGGGCTGCAGGCCACGCTGGCAGATTATGTCATCACGTTTCTGGGTGGCGCGGGGATGGCCGGCATCATGGGCGGGCTGGTTGATGACGTTAAAGGCATGTTTGCAGCGACGGGCGGAGGTGCCAGAAGAACGCCAGGGCTGCAGAAAGTCACTAACCCGGAAATGCCTGATAATAAAGACGGAGTTAAGTAATTATACCTGGTGTTAATTACAGCTAAGCGTATAATTTAATCAGAGGAATTACAGCAGGAGGATGCCATGAAAACTCTACAAAGAACTGAGACAGGGTTGGATTTCAGCTGGGCTTTAATAAAAACTGTGTATTACTTTATTTATCTACCCTGCGCGTTAATAACTGCTGCACTGACTCTTATTGTCTTCATGGGTAGTTCTTCACACAATTTATATGCGACTGACTACTTTCTGTTATCACTAATGTGGATATCTATTTTAGTGCCATTAGGGTATAGAAAATTTGTTATTGCAGACAAGCGTCAGAAGCTTTTAAAAATGGTTGCGCTACTTACCAGTGATGCACGTTTTAGCCCGAACAAACAGCATCAGGTACTGGATGCAGGTCAGGGTAAATACCTGGGTATTGATATTAAATCTGGCAATATTCTGTACATCCACATGGTCAAAAAGGGCCTTGTTGATGTAATTGGCCTCACAATGTGTGACTGGAAGGAACGCGAGCTGGAGGGCAACACGCTACGAATCAATACTAAAAATCCTGAGGTGCCGGTGTTGAGTATTAATGCTCACCCGACCGTGGCGAAAGAGCTTTTTAGTACGCTGGGTGCGATGAGCCACAACAGTTACATGGAACCGTTCCCCAACGAGCCCTGGCCGCTGCACGTGGGTATCCAGAGCCGCTTTGTGGAGTTTGAACACAACGTGGTGGTCCCGCAGGTCATCTGATTCACTCTGACATCCTGATGCAATTCCTCTGACACCGGCCCTGCGCCGGTGTTTTCTTATCTGCAGTCCGGCGGGCAGTCTGCCCCCGTCTCCGTTCCGGAACCTTTCCTATGCAAGCCTATAACCTGAACGCCACCGGCAGTAACGAGCCGGCTATGGTGATGCTCACCTGTTGTGTTGTGCTCCTGGTCTGCTGGCTTTTTTTTGCCGACTTTGTGCGATGGAGCTGCTGGTTCCTTTACTGGATGTGGCGCTTTGCTGACTTTCCGCACATCCACCGCTATGCCGCCGAGCGCATAAACCTGCTGGCCGCGACCGGCAATGGTGCCGAATCAGTCGGACTCAGCCAGTGGCGTGACGTCATGAACCTGACGGCCGGCATCCTGTTCGTGCCCATGGTGCCGCTGGTCACCGTAACCGGCTGGGCGCTGGCGCGTCACCCGGCGCTGGGTTTTCGCAGCCGTCGTGCAATCGACATTCACTCGCTGCCCCGCGTGATGGCCACTTTCGCCCCGTCGGTTATCCCCGTGCTGTCCGGACACCGCGGAGATGGGCTCATGAACGACACCACGCCGGAAAATGCCTGGGCGCTGAAGCCCGAGGAGTTTGCGGAGCAGCATGGGCTGATTAAGCGCCGCGTACTCGACCGCGACGCGGCCGCTACCCTGTTTGACGCGCAGACCGGCCCGTCAATGACCACGCCGGACCAGTGGCAGCCGCACGAGCGGGCGCTGCTGGCCGTCTTTGGCCTGCAGGTGTTTGCGGGTGATCGCGGCACTGCCACCACGCTGCTGGATGACCTGAACCGTTCGTGCATGACCCGCCGGCTGTTCCGGGCACCTGAATTTCGCAGCGTGCCTGACTGGCAGGTGAGCGAAAAGCACGTGGCGCGCGTACTGGCCAGCCCCGGCGTCAGCGAGTGGCTGAAGGCGCACGGCACGGTCCGGTCCGCACTGGCCGGACTCTACGGCCGCGACCTTCGCCTGCCGCCCGCACGTTTCCGCTGGCTTAAAGGCTGCGACCGCACGCTGTGGTACGGGCTGCACACCGCCGACACGGCAAAAGTTTTCGTGGAAGGTGCGGGCATTGTGGCGCAGGCGCGTGCGGAGCAGATGGCCGTCAGGCTCGGGCTGCAGCGTCCTCCGCTGATGACCGGCGAGGCCGTGGATGGGCTGCAGTCTGAACTTGAGTCGCTGGGTCTGGTGTATCCGCGTGACGTGCGGCTTAAACGCAAAAAGCCGCAGCGGGATATGCCATTTCCTGACGCACTTTACCTGCCCGGAGAGGGCGAAGATGAATTTTCTGACGGCGCCGATGCGCGCTGAGACAAGGAGTACACCATGACTGTTTTACGCCGGGAAGGCCTTTTTGTGGCCGAAATCACAGGCGGCCTGCTGAGTGCGCGCCGCTACGTTACCCTGGATGAGGTAAAGTTGGATAAAAAGCCTTTTGCCGGCATGGCAGCATCTGCGCCAATTTTTGTCATTCCGATCAGGGAGACGCCGTGGTTCGTGGTACACAGTGACGGGCTTTACGCTCAGAACGCGCACGACGCACTGACTCCGCTTTACAGGGGTGAGGATGCCGTGCAGCTGCTGCGCTGCATTACTGACCTTCTGACCACTGTAGAGAGTAAAATCAGCGTCAGACGGGTCCTGCGGGATTACGGTTATGGCATCGCATCGGCATTTCTGGCCGCAATGCTGGTTGTCGGTGCCTCAGTCGCATATGACGCTTACACATCCTCATCTACGCATCTGCTGACTACAGTGGATGCCCATCCAGTGTTTCATCCAGAAGCGGGAGCGGCCCGTTTCACACCGGCTGAGCCAGGCAGTGCGCCGAAGATGCCGGCTCCGGGTATGCGCACTGTTCCCCCTGCCGTGACATCAGAGCAGTCGCCGGCTGTAGCCCCTGCCGACGGCTGGAGCCTTCCTCTGAGCGTGCGCGCAGAGCTGCCCGCCCGGCTCAGTAAGGCGGCGTCACGCGGGCTGTTTACCGTACCCCTGTCATCCGGCCATGCGCGCACGATTTATGTCTTTGCTGACCCGGCCTGCCCCAACTGCCAGCGTATGGAGCGCCACATTGAAACCGCGGCCGGCACCGTCAACGTGGTGATATTCCCGGTAACGATTGAAGGGCGCGAGGATTCACTGAAAACGCTGACCCCGGTGATGGCGCTGCCGGAGGCCGAACGTCCTGCCGCCTGGAAGCGGCTGTTCGCCGCCGATACGGGTGTGGGCGTGCCGGGAAGTACAGCGGTATCACCTGCTGTCTCAGACGAAAATCAGGCCGAAACGGCGCGTGGGGCTATTGGCGTCAACGAGGTGGCTTTCCGGGCTTACCGCCTGCCAGGCACCCCGTGGACGATTTCTGACGACGGTCGTTACGTGCCGCAGAGCGTGCTGAGCTCACCGGCAGCACTCACTGATTTTTTAAACGGAGGTGACGTCACAAGGTGCCCTTACAACTAAGATTCAGCCAGCGCTGACCGATGCCCTGTATCAGCCGGCATACCGGTGACATAACACGATACCGACATACTTTCCCCTGAATTAAGCTGTTTAGCAGGGCCCTCCGGGGCCCTCTTTTTTTTACCTTCTCTGTAAAAATCCACCTTCGGTTTTTCTCTGATATAACTGCGTGCGCTCTCTGCGCCGCATACCTCTGTAAGGAGCAAATTATGACAACCGGACTCAGTACCGGGGATGATCGCTGCCTGCCCGGCAGGGACGCGGAATATGTTAAGGGCTGGCGGCATCTTCATGCGCTGGCCTGCATGGAGGGGCGCCTGATGGCCATTGCGGCGGCTCAGAGAATCCGTGGTCATCTTACGGAAAGTGAACGTAATGAAATTTCGTTCACCGGTATTGAATTTGTCCGTGCGGGCTACAGCGTCCGCACGGCACTGGATATCAGCTGCGGGCTGTTGGCCGCCAGCGTTGAGCAGCTGGCCCTGCAGGTTGATGAGCGTGAATGGATCTGGGCCGTTGACTATGAGTCTGGTGCCTGGCAGATGGAGGATGAAGATGATGATGAAATCTGCACCGGCAGTACCTGCTTTGAGGGGATCAGGTATCAGCTCGTCCCCCACCGCAGCAACGCTGTTGACGCACGTGTTTATGTGCCAGAGGAGGTTACCGGAAATGGCCACTTCAGGATTACTGAGCTCGATACCGGCCGGCAGGTGGCCATACTGCCGGCCATGAATATTGCGAGACACGTTGCCGGTTATGCAGTCCCTAATTACGGCGGATACGGTGACGTGCTCATCAGCGAAACGTCAGAAAAACCCACGCACCTGAGCGCCAGCGCATGGCTGCTTGGCTGAGAGCTTTACCCCACACAACCCACCTGAATTATGACTTTTACGCCCACCTTAAAGTCCGGATCAACAAGGAACCGAAATGAAACTGAACCTGCGAATCGTGGCCACCGCGTTGTGGCTGACCTTATCCACCGGCGCGGCCGTTGCTGCTCCCTCCATCGATGCCGGATTTTCGCCCGAAGGCAGTGCGCAGCAATTGGTCCTGCGCACTCTGGATGATGCCCAGCAGAGCATCCGCCTGATGGGCTACAGCTTTACCTCCCCGGAAGTGGTGAAGTCTCTCGTAGCGGCAAAACGGCGCGGCGTGGACGTCAGAGTGGTTGTTGATGAAAAAGGTAACCGCAATAAAGCCAGCCAGGCGGCGATGAATGTGGTGGTCAACGCCGGCATTCCTCTGCGTACCAATGGCCAGTACAAGATCATGCATGACAAGGTGATCATCACCGACGGACAGAACGTGGAGCTCGGCTCATTTAACTATTCACGCAGCGCAGCTGAATCAAATTCCGAGAATGCGCTGGTCGTGCGGGAAATTCCGGCACTGGCGCAGACTTACCTGGCGCACTGGCAGTCACGCTGGGAGGGGGGAACAGACTGGCAGTCTTCTTACTGAGCCCTGCCTGCACGATTGATCACCTTTCCGGCCTGTCTGTCTGCGCGCCAACGCAGTCGTCCTGCCGTTTTAAAGTTAAGTCGCTGATTTGGGGGATATGTAGTATTCTCAGCAAATTCGTATTAGAAATGCTGGAGGCCCGTATGCCGCAGACTGAAAGCCGTACTCAATCTGAGGTAAAACCTTCCCGCCCAGCGCCTCTGAGCCCCAGAGAGCGTAAAATGCGTTCCGTTGCGCGTAAGCGTGAAACACATTCTCCATTGAACGTGTTTATTCATAACAGCACCAAGCAAAAGCTGGATGAAATCTGCAGAGAGTCTGGATTGACGCAGGCTGAAGCAATTGAACGATTAATTGAAGGTAACAAAAGTAGCGATTAATGAAGGTGACTATTCACGGAAATTGATTGTGCAAACCCGTGGTGATACATTAGCTCGCAATTAAGTTCCTGGTTTGCCACGCCGAAAGGTGGCAAAAGCCTGGCGTTGACTGATTAGTGAAGGCCAGAAAAAAGAAAACCCCGATAATCTTCCTTGAGTTTGGCGACCTAGGAGAAGACTAACGGGGCTCACTGAATCTGCATAGAAGCTGTTGCTCTATGCGGGGAGTATAGTTTTATGCCTGGAAAACTGCAATACCTTCTAAGCATGCTCCTTCTGTGCAACATAAGCGCAGAAAGGCGTGATTAAGCAACTCACTGAAAACACCTCATTTTACCGGCAGGTAAAAAACCCGAATCCGGAATTTGTCCCGGAGCAGGGAAAGAAAACCCTGCCGTTCTGCGAAAAAATCCGCGAGAAAGCGGCAGGCTTCACACAGCGCATGGAGTTCCAGTCGCTGGTTGCCATGTCTATAGCCCGGGGGGAGCGTAAGCGCCGACCTCCGGAACTGCGCATACGTGCACTGGAAGCCTCGCTGCAGGCTCTATGCCATTATTTCAATCCGCTGGCCAATCGCGTAGGCGCCTCACTCACTACGATGAGTATTCGCTGCGGACTTGCCACCGAGAAGAAACGCCTTTCGATCACCCGCTTTACGGGTGCCTGCCATACGCTTGAACAGCTGAAACTCATCACGTACAACACTGAATACTGCAAAGAAATTGGCTGCAACATCCCTACGGACATCACCTTCACGCCGCTGATGTGGCAGGTGCTGGACGTCTCTGAGGAAGCCGTTGCGGCCGCACGCCGCAGCCGCATCGAGTGGGAAAACCGCCAGCGCGAAAAGAAGGGCTTACCGCGCGCCGACGCCGGTGAGCTCATCGGCGCCGCCTGGTCATTTGTCCGTGAACGCTTCCGTGAGTATCAGAAGTCACGGCGTGAGCACGGCATGAAGCGCCACCGTGCACGCAAAGACGCACCGCGCACCCGTAAGGACATCGAGCAGCTGGTACGACTGCAGCTGCAGAAAGAAATCCGTAACGGCCGCTTTTTTGGCAGCCTTGATGCCGTCCGTACTGAGATAGAGCGCCGCGTCACAGAGCGCATGAAGCTCTCACGCGGACACTACACGCGACTCGGGGACGACCTGCTGGTCACAACCTGATGCGTCTCTGACGCCTTCCTTCTTAAACTGCTGGCGCACCCGCGCCGGATGACCCCTGCCCGTAATCCGGCTTCAGAAGCCGGCCCCCGTGCCTTTCTGCCCCCCTTCACGTTATCCGGTTCGCGCCGGAGGCCCGAACACGCCCGCATAAAGCAACTTGCACAAACATTAACCACAACAGACGCTTACTCGTAATTCAGAAACGAGACCCTGCGCACACAATTTACCTGCGAGCATGTCCGCAGTCTGTAATTCTGAGTTATCCACATTAACTGCGAGAGGGTATGTGATTTATCTTCTGGCCGGTTATCGCTTTAACCACTATTCGATCTTTTTACAAACCGCGATGATCCTTTTAAAAACCCGATCTCCTTTCTTTTAAACAACAGTTATTAATTACCTTTAAAGATAAAACCTGTTCCACATCTGTCCTGTGGACAGATTAAAAATGCCCGCCCTTGCTGCGGACTGAGGTCCGCGCCGGTTCGGATAAGACGCTTCGCGTCAAAAATAGCTCCCGTCGCAAGCGCCGGGCATTGTCTGTAGTTACAACAAACAATCAGATAGCATTAAAATCGCAGAGCTTATTTCTGCATCGAGTGGTACCCACCCTAAAAAGCGCCGCCGCCCCGGCCATAGGCCGGGATAGTGTCGCTTTTATAGATGGATGATGTAACTAGAATCAAAGTCGCTGTCAGTGGTTCTGCTGTAAGCAAAGAGAACACGCTCGTAAGCGGCCCTAACGGCCCGCTAACGCGGAGATACGCCCCGACGGCGGCTACGCCTTGTCGTGACCACTCCGACCGCGCAAAATAGCTCCTGTGCGACTGAAAGCGGGTTTGGCTTTGCAGGGCGAAGGTATGGTTAGGCAGAACCTATCAAAGCGGAACCGGCTACGCCGGGCTACCGGCGCCAGCTGACTGTGGTGCTGTCCTTCAATGTTTCTGGCGCCTTCATGCCGCTTATGCGGCATTTGAAAACAGGTGCCTGTTTTACCCAGATACTAATTTTGGCCTGCTGAGCCTTTCTGGACTAAACATGTATCGTTAACGAATGTCGCTGAGGTAAAACGGAGCCCAAATATGGCCTTTCAGAGCCCTGCCCAGAACTACACTGAAACGCGCCTGAACCTGGGCGACCTGGTACACCTTTCCCCCTACTCAACCTATCTGATGCGGAGCGAATCCGACTGCCCCGCGGCCGGGATACTCAAAGGCTCTGTACTTGCAATTGATCGCGCTCTGACACCTGCGCATGGCCAGCTTATCGTTGCGGAGTTCGAAGGCGAGCTGACGCTGAGGCGGCTCCTGCTTAATCCGGTTCCCGCGCTCCATGCGCTGGACGTCGATGAGACAATTGCGCTGCTCGATGTAAGCCAGCCCCTTCCCGTGTGGGGTGTGGTGGCCTATGCCCTGACAGATGTGGCCGGGATCGGTTTTAACGGACCGGCGGGAGAGTAAATATGTTTGCGCTGGCGGATGCCAATAACTTCTATGCCTCCTGTGAAACCGTGTTCAGGCCCGATCTGCGAGGTAAACCTATTGTCGTCGTTTCTAACAATGACGGCTGTGTGATCGCACGTTCGGCGGAGGCAAAGCGCCTGGGGATCAAGATGGCGGCGCCGCTGTTTCTGAATGAACGCTTTTTCAGGCAGAACGGTGTACACGTGTTTAGTTCCAATTATGAGCTGTATGGCGATATGTCGGCGCGCATGATGGCCATATTGGGCGAGATGGCTGCAGGACAGGAGGTTTACTCCATAGATGAGTCGTTTCTGGACGTCTCCGGCATTGGCAATTTAATCCCGCTTGAGACGCTCGGACACCAGATGCGTGAGCGTATCCGGAAGGAAACCGGCCTGATTATTGGCGTGGGATTCGGCCCGACGAAGACGCTGGCCAAGCTGGCTAACAATGCTGCGAAAAAGTGGACGCAAACTAAGGGTGTGGTTGACCTCTCCAGTCGCACCCGGCAGCGAAAGCTGCTTCACCTGACCGATGTCGGCGATATCTGGGGAATTGGCCCGCGCATTACCAAGCGCATGTATCAGCTGGGAATTACCACGGCTCTGCAGCTGGCTGACAGCAATATCAGTATGATACGGAAAAACTTTGACGTCATCGTTGAGCGTACTACCCGCGAGCTCAATGGCGAGTCCTGTATTGCACTGGAAGATGTTCCGCCACCAAAGCAGCACATTCTGAACTCGCGATCATTTGGCGAGAGGATAACCGTACTGGAGGACATGAACCAGGCGGTTGTGCTTTATGCTACACGCGCGGCCGAAAAGCTCAGGGAGCAGAACTCACGCTGCCGGCATATCAGTGTATCGATCGCTACCGCTCGTCACGGCAATGAACCACAGTATTCGAATACTGCCTCGCGCATCTGCGATTATCCGACGAACGACACGCGCGACATCATTGGGGAAGCGCTTCGCGGTCTAAGTTCTATCTGGCGTGAAGGATATCGCTACGCCAAAGCCGGCGTCATGCTGGGTGATTTTTATCAGTCCGGAGTGACTCAGTTCGACATGTTCAGCGAGCAGCAGCCGCGAGCGAATGCTGATGCGTTAATGGCGGCACTGGACGCAATTAACCGCTCAGGTAAGGGAAAGGTATGGTTTGCCGGTCAGGGTGACCGTGACAGCGCATGGCAGATGAAGCGTCAAATGCTGTCGCCGCGCTATACAACTAGACTAAAAGATATTCCAAAAATAAAGTAAATTAAAAGTAAAATTTGATATAATTTAAAGTGTACATACAATAAATTCGAAGAGAAATTAGGATGATTTCACATAATTACAATTGCTATACAAGGTTGTATAAAAGGAAGCTCGAACAAGAGTTTGGGGCTGATTATGTTAGTTCACTTGATGTTTCCGAACGCCTGTTCCCTCTTGTTTATATTTGTCTCAAACATCGCCGTATTCCGTCTCTAAAGAGAAAAGTCTTAGTTTCAAAAGAGAATGAAGTTAAGTTATCAGGCAATCCTAAATGGAAGTTGCTCAAATCCCGCATTGAAAATGGGGATGACATTAATAATTATGTTAGCAAGAAAACGCGGAAATGGTATGAGTCAGATTACCTTCTCTATTCTTGCAATATCTATCACATCCACTTGCGCTCAAGTAAAGCTGGCGGGATAGGCGATGAACTGATATATGCAATCGTAAGGAATGATTCACTATATATTATAAAATATGGGAATCATCACGATATATTTTTGCCTGGAGATCTTATCAAAGAATGCGAAAAGGAATGGCCGGGATTGCACTTTGAAATAAATGTGGGTGAAGGCGAGTCCTCAACATATTCAGATCATGGTTTTTTTAAACAAAACGCTACTGATCCTCGGTTGGGCTTTAACCTTTTAAAGCCTGCTGGTTTTATTGACGAAGTATCAGGGGAAAAGAAGTTCATCTCTAATCATGCCAATACCGCAATCATTGAATTTAAGCACGAAGAGGATAGTTGGATTTTACCATTTAAATGTGCACTGGCATTTGACTACGAAGAAAAATTAATTTATAAGTGCATGGATGAAATAAAATACCGGCTTGGAGTTTATCCTGACTCACTTGAGTTGGATTCAGAGAGAAGGGTTTACATATTTAAAGTGCCAACGGCCAAAGGATACGGTGATTATTGTCTTATAGAAAAGCATGCACCTCAAACGCTTACTGTATCATTTCCATCCGATGAGGCTAATCTTAACTGGCATCTATAGTTAAAAAAGAGGGCCTCTAAGAGGCCCTTTTTTTAATTAAGAGGGTTTGCATATTTGCGCAAAAATTCCTGCCCAAATCTATAAGACGCGAAATCATTCAGATGACCAACGTCACGATAGACCGGAATACCGTCCAGCGCCGTAGCGCAAAAACCGTTTTCACATTGTACTTTCTTTGGATCAATCACAATTAAGGTTGGGAACTCTTTCTGCAACTGGTCGAACAGCGGCAGCGTCCATTCACCTTCGGGACTCCGCGGGTTCTGATTATCACACTCATTCATGCGATATGGCTCCCTGAAGATGACATGGTGACGTATGCATTTCTGATAGTTAACAGGCATAGGGGCTATGGTCCTTACAATTACCGGACGTGCTCCTGATGAGACTATCGCATTTAAAGACTGCCGTATGGCTTTGCTGAAGCGCGCCTTAGTAAGAGCATCGGAACGTTCATCACCAGGATGATTAATAATGTGAGGCCCGCTTACATACCATTCCCAGACCTGGCCAAGAATGACATAGTTATAGTGATTTTTTGCGATCAGCTCATAATA